>CAYQTU010000117.1:0-4640 GCA_964420575.1 uncultured bacterium | reverse complement strand
ATGAAAGCTTATTTCAAGTTGGAGATCAAGGGGCTTGAAAATCTCCCGGCCGAAGGGCCCGGTATCTTTGTGGCCAACCATCAAAGCTACCTGGATGTCCTGACCCTGGCCCTGGTGTTCGAGAAAAAAGGCGTTCTTTATCAGAATTACTGGGTGATCGGAAAACCGACCTACCAGAATCCTTTTCTTCGTTGGCTGTTCGCGGTGGCGCCCCTGATCGTTGTGAACGGTACGGTCAAGAAGGCCGAGACCGCGCTGAAATCCGGATATTTCATCACCGTGTTCCCCGAAGGCTTTTACACCTGGCGGAAGTTCCTCTATGACCGCGGGAAAACCGGTGCCGAACCGGTCCGTCACATCGGCAATAGCGCCGCGATCCTTGGATTCAAGACCCATGTGCCGATCATTCCGATCGGGATCCGCGGGACTTTTGAGGCCCTGCCGCCTTACAGTATTTTTCCAAGGCCGGGGAAACTCTCCCTTACGATCGGGAAACCCTTCCGCCTTGAGGTCCCCGAACCCGAAAGCGTGACCGAGGCGATGATCGCCGAAAAAGCGGATTTTGTCATGCGTCAGATCGATCCACTCCGGTAAAAATCTCTCTACAATCCTCAAACGCTCCAAGAGAAAGAACCCCTCATCCTTGACTTAAAAGAACCCGATTCCTGCCGATAATAGGGATATCCAAGAGGAGGTCTTTGAATGGAAAGGCCGGACAGTGAATTCACTGTATCCGTAAGTCGAGTTCTGCCCGCAAAGCGCTGGAAAGTCCTGCGTTTGATCACCCGTATCCAGGATTATCACCGTTATTTGCCCAATATTCTGGAGTGCAAGGTCCTCTCCCGGGAACCGGGCCGTGTCGTCACTTCGTGGCTAGTGGAAATGGAAAAGATCCCGATTTCCTGGAAAGAAGAAGAATATATCGATCTTCAGCAATTTGCGATCCATTTCAAAGCCCTGGAAGGGGACTTGGAAAAATTCGAAGGAAGTTGGAAGTTGCTCGAACATATGTCAGGAGGCACGGAAGTTTCCGTTCAGGCGACCATTAAGATCGGGATTCCGGTGTTCGAGCGGATCGTCGGCGGCATGATCGCCGAAAAAGTACGCAAGAACTTTGAATCCATGCTGGCTGCTTTTGACAACGTCCTGACCCATAAACGGTACCAGAAGATTTCCGACCATAAAGTGCGGGATGTTCACGGGTTTGCGGTGATCGGGCACCCCTACAATTACCAGCACTTGGTCAGTAACCTCAACCTGTTGAAACCCGGGTTCAAAGCCCCTTCTCCCGAATTCCTGGCTAAAGTGTTCGATCTGACCCCGTCTTATCCTTCCGCCGAACTGCAGGAGATCCGTTCTCCTCACGGAGAAACGACCCGCGGGACTTTTATTTCCTGCAATATCATTCCGGAGATGCTGGCCATGGACCTTGAAAAAGTGGTCCGGAAAGTGGTGGATGCCTGTAAGGTTGCCGAGAGGCTCGGGCTCGGCGTGGTGGCGCTCGGTGGGTTCACGTCGATCGCGGGCGAACGCTACGGAGAAGAATTCCGGAAAAAGATCCATATCCCGGTGACGACGGGGAATACGCTTACGGCCGCTTTGGCGATCGAAGGGGTTTTAAAGGCCGCGCGGTTAATGGAACTGGACCTTTCCAAATGTAAAGCGACCGTGATCGGCGGCGCGGGAGATATCGGCGGAGCCTGCGCGCTGACTTTGGCCGGTCTTGTGAAAGAGGTGATGATCACGAGCCGGAGCAAGAACGGCCTGAAAAAAATGGAAAAAGCGGTAAAAGCGGTAAAACGCGCCAAATTCCGCGGCGGGCATGACAATAATAAAGCCGTTCAGGGCGCGGATATCGTGATCGCGGCCGCCAGCGCATCCCAATCGATCGTAGATGCGGCTCATTTCAAGCCGGGCGCGATCATCTGTGATGTCGGATTCCCGAAGAATATCGCTTATGCGGATACCGGCCGCGATGATATTCTGGTTTTTGCGGGCGGGCTTTGCCGTTTGCCTTCACCGTTCCGTACGGGTTTTGAGATCGGCCTTCCTTCTCCGGAAGTGCTTTACGGCTGTTTTTCCGAAGCGATCGTGCTTGCACTCGAAAAACGTTATGAAAGTTTTTCCTGGGGCCGGGGGAATATCACGCCGGAAAAAATGAGCGAGATCCACTCGCTGGCTAAAAAACACGGTTTCACACTCGCGCCTTTTTTCTGGGCGAAAGGGCTTGTCACGGATGAGGACGTCCGAGAGATCCAGGCCAGAGCTCATCAACATGCCTAGGGGAGCGGTCTGATGTTCCCGTCCCTTTCCCTGGACATTCATACGATCCCTCTTTTTTGTGTCGGTATTTCGATCCTTTTGACCGGGCTTTATATCTTTTTCCAGAATCCGCGCTCTGTGATCCATGGCGCGTTCCTGCTCATTTGCCTCAGTTTGAATTTCTGGTTCCTCGGGATCCCGTTCGTCTATACCGCATCGGAAGGCCGGACCGCGCTGATCCTATACCGGAGTATCGTGTTTTTCGGGATCACCATGATCGCGCCGAGCGTTTATTTTTTTACGGCGGCCTGGCTGGGGATCCTGGACCGCTACCGGGTCCGGGTCCTGTTGAGTTTCCTGATCTGTCTCGGGTTTTATCTTCTTGGCCTGACCACGCCTTGGGGGTTTTCCTCGATCCCGTATCAAACGTGGGGTTATTATCCTAAATACGGACCTTCCAGCCTGATCTTTGTCGGTTTTTTCTTTGTGGTGCTTTTTGACTGTATCCGTCTTTATCTTCGTGCCTATCTTGCCGAAACACCGGGACTCCGCAAGACCCAGGTCCGGTTGATCGCGCTGGCCTTTTTCATTTCCTTTTTAGGGTCCGTGGACTATCTTCCCAAACTAACCCCGGTCACGGTCTATCCCGTCGGATTCCTTTTTGTTTTTGTCTGGATCGCACTTGTGGCCTATGCGATCATCCGCTACCGGGTGATGAACATCGATACCGTGATCCACAAAACGGTCATGTGGGTCATCAGTACGGTCTTGGTCATCGTTCCGTTCGCGGGCCTTCTCTATACCGTCCAGGACTGGATCTTTTCCGGAAGTCCGATGCGCCGGACTTTAGGCGGGCTTCTGGCCGGGATCGTGTTCATTTTTTATTTTCAGACCATCCAGCCCCGCCTGGACCACCTTTTCCAGCGCGGTCGGGTCGATCTTCGCAAACTTCTCGAGCATTTTTCGAACGAACTCGCTCAGCTGAAGAACCTGCGGGACCTCCTTCAGCGCTTTTGCCGGGTTCTCCGCCGCTCGCTTTATATCAGCCAGATCTCCGTCTATCTTCATAATGAAACCAACGGCATGATGGTTCCGGTGATCGCCAAACGGATCCGCGGGCTTCATTCGATCCCGATGGAACATCCGGTCCTGGAATGGCTTGAAAAAATGGATGAGGTTGTGCCGGTCCGGTTGATGCTGGGCCATCCGGATCTGGAGCCTTACCGTAAAGAGGTCGAAGAGTATCTTGCTGTGGAACAGGCCGTGATGATCATCCCGTTCGTGCTCGGCGGAAGATTGATCGGGGTGGCGCATTTGGGGAAGAAGATGAACCTGAGGAAGTATTCGCACGAAGAGATCCACTTCCTCTCCCAGCTCCGCGCGCCGCTAGCGATCGCCTTTTCCAATTCAAGGCAATTTGAGAACGTGAACCAGCTTTATCTTCAGGTCAGCCGGATGAGCGAAGAGCTTAAGAAATGGAACGTCGAACTGGAACGGCGCGTCGAAGAACGCAGCCGGGAGCTTGCCAAAACCCAGGAACAGCTGATCCAGGCCGAGAAGCTCGCGACACTCGGAACACTTGCGGGCGGAGTGGCACATGAGATCAATAATCCGCTGACGGCCGTTTTGACCAACGCGCAGATCCTCAAGATGACGGCGAGCGGTGAAGTCAAGGAATCGCTCGATCTGATCGAAGAAGGCGCGAAACGGTGCCAAGGGATCGTCCAGAAACTCATGAAATATGCTCGCAAGACCGCGGAAGAAACTCCGTTCAAGCCGGTCGGTTTGAACGATGTCGTGAAAAGCACCTGCGCACTTTTGAATTTCCAGTTCCAACAGGAGAATATTGCGATTGAAATGAAACTCGGAGATCTCCCGCCGGTGCCCGGGATCAGCAATGAACTCGAGCAAGTGCTGACGAATCTTCTGGTGAATGCCCGGGATGCGGTCCAGGCCGCCAAAGTGAAGGGGAAGATCGTGATCGAGACCCGGAAAGCCGGTGATGTTGCGGAACTTCTCGTGACGGATAACGGGACCGGGATCTCGCCGGAGAACGCAAAGAAGATCTTTGATCCTTTTTTTACCACCAAAGATGTGGGCGCCGGGACGGGGCTTGGCCTGGCGGTCAGTTTCGGGATCCTTAAACGGCACCATGCCACGATCGCGGTCGATTCCAAACCCGGAAAAGGAGCCACGTTCATTGTGCGGTTTCCTTTAACCTCAGACCGCCATTCTTCCCCAAAATCATGAACCCTTATAATTTTTCGCTTCTCTGTTTTGGATTTTGCTCGTTCTTGCTCGGGATCTTTATCTGGCTTAGACGCCAGGATAAGATCGGGACCCTTTACCTTTCCATTTTTGGGCAATTTTCTGGATTA
>CAYQTU010000116.1:0-4769 GCA_964420575.1 uncultured bacterium | reverse complement strand
ACTTCTTTTTTCGCAAGATCCTCGACCATACTTTGAGGCGCATCTTTTCCCGCTGCTTTTAAATCAGCCAAGGCTTTCTTCGCATCTCCAAAAACCAGTTCGACGATCTCAAGGATCAGTTGGGTCTTCTTGGTAGCGTCCAATGTATTATCTTGTTCAAGATTTTCAAGCTTGGCGACTGTTTGCACTGCTTTTGTTTTCTTAGCATTAAGGTCTGCTTGTTTTTTCTCAATAAATTCGGCTTTTTTCTGAGTGGCTCCTAAAGCTTTTTCCTGTTCTTCATAAAATTTCTGTTCCCCGGAAGCTAAAGTTTTTACGCGCTCTGCAAGGTCGATCGTTTGATCTCTTTTTGTAACTTCGAAATATGTGATATGGACAAGATCCGAAACCAATGAGAAAAATTCTTCATAAGCCAGTAAAGCCAAAGTTTGCGCGTTAAGATTCTTAAGCTGCCTGATCTCCTCTTTTAAATATAAGATGTCGTTTCTAAGCCCTTCGATTTTTTGTTCGAGCCCTTTAACTTCTTGCTTGAGCCTTTGAAGCTCTTCGGACTCTTCGGAAGATTCTATTCTTTTCTGCGCAACTAAATCTCCTATGCTTTTCTTCAAATCCTGTATCTTCGCATTAAGGGTCTCCTCCTGCTGAGGTTGCGTATTAAGCTTTTCTATAAGCGTCTCTTCGAGCTGCCGGATTTTTTCAGGAAGCCATTTTTCATAATCCGCCATGAGCGCAGAGAGCAAAGATTCCCGGTATTGTTCAACCGCTAACAAAAGACGGCTGAGCGGATGCTCCCGGAAAGAAGTTTCCGTAACCGTAGTTTCTGCAGGATTGTTTTGAGTTTGGATTAAACCCCATTGACTGGTTAGGAATTTTTTAAAAATAGCCGCTTCAAGCTCGGGGAATATTGACGGGATTAACCCCAGGATTTTTTCGGGATATTTTTTCGCTTCTTCTTGTTCTTCTTTTTCTTTCTTCTCAAATTCAGCGAACTCTTCTGCGCTCATCGTGGTCTTGTTTTTTTCACGGCGCTGCGCTTTCTCAACCGATTTTTTCGCTTTTTCTTCAACGCCTTGCGAATAAGCTTCGGTAAGTTGAGAAATAAAATCATCGGACATTTTTACGGCCTCATCCCACTGGTCAAGCGGAATATCCCATCTGAAACTTGCCCGTTGTTTTTTGCTGAGCAGAAGCACTTTCCCGATCACGGGCTTGGCATTTAAAAGTTTGCCCGGGGTTTCAATGCGCTGTCTAGATTCTGGACGCAATAAGTCCGAAGAGGCTCTTTCTAAGGATTGCCGCACGCTTTCATCTCGAAAATCATTTTCCGAGTCTTGAAAAATATCGACGGCTTTTTGAAGCTGCTGGGCAATGCTCCCCACTGACGCCTGCTGGTCCGTAATGCTTGAACCTTCCAGATCTAAGCGAATGGTTTGCCACGTCGCATAATCTTTTTGCGTTTTAACGCTTTGAGGGATCAAAATCGCTTTTGCACCCATAGCCGCTTTAATCGAAGCCGGAAGCCCATCGTTCCCCACTTCCGCTAAAATAGCTTCTGGAGTTTTAGCAGGCAAATTCCCCTCATCCCTTAAACGCGTAGCTAACACGCGGTGAACAGGATAGTGATTATCAAGATTTGTTGTTCCGCGAAGCCTTCCGATTTGAAACCGTAGGGCTAAGTTCGTTGCATCAGCTTCGAATTTAACAGAAAAACTTCTAGCTTTCGCTTCCGGGCGTTTTGCAGAAACATGAGCGTCGTTTGGCACTGCGATCGGTTGGGTTTCCGCCAACATCTTTTGCCGGGCCTGCTCAAGCTGGTCTTTAAGAGCACCGGCTTGAACATGATCAAAAAGGCCAATCTCTCTTAATTCATCGATAAAAATACCCAAGGTTTCAAATTTCCCGAGCTTGACCCTGCTCTCAAGGATCCATCCTCCGACAGAAGTAAAAGCGATCTTCCCTGCAATCGTTGTTTTCCCATCTTCAAGGGCGGCAAGGACCCCTTCAATATCCCGGCGGATCGGAAGCTGTTCTCTGGCATTAAAAATATCAGAAAGATGGACTTTCCTCCCGTTCTCGGTCAGGTAAACAAGGTCTTTGAAAGCCTCTGCGATCTCTGAAGCGGATTTCTGTCCCGGCGTCCGACTTTCAGGCCTTTCCAGACTTCCATACTGAAAACTGACCCCATGTTCTTCAAAAGTCGTAACCCCTGAAGTTGCGATAACGGGTTTTATCTTTAAACTGAGAAATTGCTCCGCCTCAAAAGAGACCTTAACAGAATGGATCGGGCCTTTGGGCAGTTCCGATAGGGCTAGCGACCGGGTAAACGTCACGTCGCTGGAAGAAAGAGGTGACGGAATGGCCGCATGGCCCGGAATCAAGGCTTGGAGATCCGGTTTAGGTGTCATTTCCAATCTTGAAGCGGATTGGGGATCAGCCTGAACTTTCAGGACTTGAGAAAGGACCGGATGGTTTTCAATGCTTTTGCTCACCGTTTCAGCTACTTCTTGAGGACCTTTTTGATAGCGGTCAAAAAGAACAGGAGCTGCGATCTCAAGGACTTCTTTAAAGAAAAGAGCTTCTTGTTTTGTAAGAAAGGGGTTGCGCACTTTAAAGTATGAGGTCAGATCCGCATTCGCATCGCTCATCACTTTTTCATAACGTTCTCCGCGATCGGTTTGGTCCATGTGCGGCATGATCACGGCATGCCCGATCCTCTGATCCCTTAAAAGAGTTTCGATCCCGCCCGTATGGAATCCTCCGGTAATTAAAACCGCTAAGGAACGCTCGGAGCCTTTGCTCTTCTTCGTGAGCGCAATCAAATTCCGCGTCAAGGCCCGGTCTCGCTGGATGGCTTCTGTATAGAATTTCTGTGCCTTTGAAAAAAAGGAGGTCAAGGGTTTGGACGGATAGACTAAAGCATGGAAAGGGGCAAGATCTGAAAGGATCTGATCATATTCCGGACGGGTCAGCTCCAGATACAGGCTCTTTTCAAGAAGATCCAGATTTTGAAGCTGCTTTATAAATTCCTTTTCTTCCTTCGTACGGGCTAGCTTGTCAATAATGCCTGCTTCCAGCGTATCCATCTCGGTAAGAAGTCCTGCGATCTCGATCTCGGCTTGAAAAACAAAGAAAGCAAAGCTTTTGATCAACTGTTTTTTGCCTTCAAAAGAGAGATGGTGCTTCTTAACAAAAAGATGCAACTGTTCAAAAAGCTTTCTCGGATAAAGCGCACCGTCCATGCCATATCCCCTGGTGATCATTTTCTCGTCAACGGGGATCAATTGTTTCCCCATGGCGTAAGCCTTAAAGGCCTCCGCAAATTCTTTTTCAGCTTTTGTCTCGGCTTTTTGTTCCAAGAGGCTTGCAAACCCCTGCCACTCTTTACCGGCCTGGGCCAGGTCCAATTCGGTGCGAAGCTCATCAGCCAGCACGACACGGACAAGATTGGGGAATCGTAATTGTTCGATGGAATCCCGAAGATCGATCTTGAGGAGCTTCTCGGTCTGCTTTTGGAGATAAGCAAGATAAACCCTGAAATTCGGGTCGCTGTTCAGCCGGGATGTGCCATATTTCCCTTCTTTTCGGCGGGAACGCTCTTTTAAAAAGTCTCTGAGTTCGGGATTAAGGACCTTGGAACCTTTTTTTTCAATTTCCGCGCGGACCGGGATCAGTGCGGTCTGGATCTCTCCGCGTTGGAACAAAAGTTCACGATAAGTGCGAAGATTGTCTCGATAAAGTTCTAAATCCTCCACGCCTCGGATCGAATCATCCGACGCCGGGCTCCTCACCTTTTCGACATCCTCACCTTGGGGGATCTTAGGATTTTCCGTCTGCCCCTGATAAATATTCCACAGGAACGATTCCGTACCGCTAAGCTCCCCTTTTTGGCTTAGATCTTGAAGGATCGCCTGATTGGCTTCAGGAAATTGCGGAAAAAAATCAAAATATTCCGGATGAAGCGCGCCTGCCGCTCCTTCAACGCCGATCACCAGATCAGGATACTGTTGCCTTAAAAGTGTAAGGAGCTTTGAGATGTTCTGTTGCGCCTGAGGATTGGCGTGAGCATCTTGAATATGGATTACGAAAGTATTGTCCGAGCGTTCCGCGGAAGGTTCCCACAGATCGGCAACAGAACCCACACTTTCGGGTATGGCGTAGAGAAAACTATGGAGTGTATTTTGAGACCGGGCCTGGATCGAAGGATTGAGATTTTCGAAAAAAGCATACCCGCTAGACGGACCGATCGTGACAGACGTCACCATAAAAACAAAGGCGACGCTTAGAGCGATTGAACGCAAAATCCACGATCGGTTTTTTGACAGTGTCATAGTTTTTTATCGTTTCTTATTCGATTGGATTCGGTTGCCGTCCGATTATTAGGTCATTAATTAAGACTTATTTTCAAGATTTATAATCTTTATAAAGTATACCTGCCGTTTCCCTATCTTGTCAAACTCCAGGGGTATCTATAACTCTTTTAAAATAAAGGGGTTACGATTTTTTTTAAATATCAGCACAGAGAGCCGCTATAGGCGGGTGTTTTTGACGTTAAGATTAGCGCTCTCAGAGTGAATCCTTTTGACGATTTAACAGCAAATGAATATCAAGATTGGATTTGAAAAGCAGCTCTCAAAACGCCTATCGAGGGATTTTATCTCCGTGGTTTAGAGATAGACATGAGAAGTGCCCTGGCTATCAATCAATTATCATTAAAAGCCAGGACAACACTTATTTTCAATCAAAAATTAATAGAGAATAAGTGTGACGCT
>CAYQTU010000115.1:0-4775 GCA_964420575.1 uncultured bacterium | reverse complement strand
GTCAGAAGGCCCACTGTCCCAACCGTCAACCCGCCAGCCATATCTTCAATACTGACATCTCCTGTTGTGGTGTTCGAAAAAGCAACTGTGTCCGCATCCATTTCCACGTTAATTCCATTAGCCGCATTGATCCCGATATTATCAGCCGAGAGATCTGCCGTACCGTCGATGGTCCCCGTTACACTTCCTGTGGCATCAACGGTCAGCGTTGCGCCAGATCCTGTAGTGGTTACCGTACTATTGATCAAAATATCAGCATTGGCAGGAGCTGCAGAAGAATGTTGAAGGGTAATATCTCCCTTAGCGGTAATAGCATCATCAATCCGAATGCTGTCGGTGACCCCCGCCGTCGCAAAAATATCCGAACCGGTCAGCGTCACTTTCCCGTCAGAATTAATCCCCCCGCTACCGCTTTGAAGCCAAACCCCTCCAACGCCATCCAGATCCGCATCACCATCTAATTCGACGTTGGCATTGCTTGAAGTGGTCACGGAAGATTGAACAATAATATCCCGAACGGCAGAAATGACGACATCCACAGCTTTGCTGATCGGGGTATTGATGATGGTGTCCAAACTTGAGCCCGTTAAATCAATATCCCCTTTTCCGGCAACAATGGTTCCGTCATTCGTGATGCCGGTCAGAGTCACAGTGCCTCCGGTCCCGCTTTCGGAACTGATCAGCCCGGTTGATTCCACTTTTAAGCCGTGTTCGGATTTGAGCGAAATGTCTCCACCATCAATGTCAGGACCTGTTTGGCCAGACGATACCGTTCCCGTGACTTTTACATCACCGCTTCCGGAGTGGTCATATGTGATGGTATTTCCCAAGGTTTTGAGGTCTTTGATCTCGGTATCGGAACCACTTTCTTTAATAGTAATATTCCCGCCCGCAGAACCGTTGATAGTGCTAAAATCATTGCTGGTATTATCTAACGTCGCTGCGCCCGTCGCGGAAAACTGGAGATCGGTCACTTCCACCGCACCCGATTGAGTAATATCTCCGCCTTTTGCGGTTACATCTAATTTGCCTTCCACAGAAGAGGCCCCTAGATCAACCGAATTTTTATCTACAAGAGTGACGTCTTTAGCGCTATTAATAGAAACCGCACCCTGAAAATCATTGGTCGCAGTGTCTAATACAATGTTATTAGTGGTTCCGGCTGAAAGGCTTGTCGTTCCTGCAACGGTTAAAGCCCCACTATCCGTAATAGCTCCTCCCGCAGTAACATTTAAATCCCCGGTCAAAGTTCTTGCAGCTAAAGCCACCGGAGCCGCATCAAATTGGAGCGTTAAGTTCCGAAGAGTGGCCGGCAGGGTCGGAGCCACAGCCGTCGCATCAACATTACGGAAACTGACATCTTGGACCGAACCGCCGCCCGTCGCTTTAATCGTTACGGTTTCTCCGGAAAAATGGTTCGCTTGGGTCCCCAAAAGAACATTTTTATTCGCTCCGCCCTTGATCGTGAAAGTGCTTGTATTGGATGTAACATCCAAAGCGCCGCTTTGAGTGATATTGCCGCCCGCGGTTACATCTAATTTCCTGGAGACAACTGAAGCCCCAAGGTCAAGATCATTTGTATCAACTAAGGTCACATTTTTCCCGCTCGTAACTGATACCGTATTGAAGTCATTATCATTGTTCAGATTAACATCATTTCCTGTTCCTGCCGCAAAGGTGGCGGTTCCGTTAACCGTAATGTTCCCACCATCCGTAATATTTCCATTGGCCGTCACATTGAGATCTCCGCTGATAGAAGACGTATCAAGTTCGATAGCATTTGCGTCCTGCAGGGTTACATTTTTCCCGCTGTTAACAGCAACCGTATCAAAATCATTAGTGGCAGAATTTAAAGAGATATCGTTACTGCCCGCAGTTAAATTCACCGTTCCAGAGACCGTTAAGGTTCCCGCGGTTTGATTAATCACTCCATTTCCATGAGTATTGATGGTTAAACCACCGCCATGCGTATTGATATTAGCGCCAAGACTGATCCCTCCGGCTCCCAAAGCATCAAGAATCACATTTAAAGCTTTTTTGCTTGAGGTGATCGCCGCGCCTACCGTAATACTGCCTGCCGCATAAAAACTCAGGGTCCTTGCCGTATTGGTGGTATAAGCAATCGCGCTGGAAATGTTGATATCGCCGGCTTCCGTCCCGCCCGCGGTAGTGGTCTTGATCGTTACATTGGTACTGGCAAGAGAATTCAGGATGGTTTGGGCTCCAAGAGTTGCACCATCAACTCCGGGCTCAAAAATCCCGCTCCCGGGAATAGTCCCAGCCAACCCGGCAACGATCGTCACATTGTGATAAGGATCAAGCAGCCATTGTCCTGCTAAACCATTCGGAGCACCGGCATCCACTTGGATCCCTTCAACATCCAAAGACTTTTCCCCGGAAGTTTCCACAAATCCGCCGTTCCCGGATTGAGCGCCCCCTTTGGCAGAGATCTTTCCGTAAGCACGGGTCGTATTGTTGGCCCAGAGGATCACTTTACCTCCGTCGCCATTCACGAGCGCATCAGCCCAGATCTCGGCATCTTTATCCATATAAGTAAAATTTGCCGTCGGAACAGCCCCTTTCCCCTGATAATCTCCACCCACTAAAACCTCACCGCCACCCGAATAACCGGAAACATCGATCTTTGCATGTTCAAAAAGTCCGACCTTATTCCCAAGCACATGGACTCTACCGCCCTTTTCTCCGGCGTTTTTACCCGAAGCATCCAGTTTACCGTTCACGCGAACGATCCCTTCATCGCCACCTTCCAGAATGATCGTCCCGTTCTTTTCTACCGCGCTCTTGGCTTCAATGATCCCGGTATGGTTGATGATATTGTCAAAGATCTGTTCCGCACCCTTGGCGGTCAAATGCACAAGCCCGCCCTGATTCGCATGGATGGTCCCTTCATTGGAGATCTGGTCTGCGACTTTATTGCCTTGGAAATCATACACTTCGGCATCAACCGCTTGAGTGATCTTCACGGAAACCAATCCGTCTCCGCCGATCGTTAAAAGCCCTTCTTTCCCGGCAGCCAGGACTGCCGTTCCGCCGTCTGCTGCGATATTACCCGTATTCTTGATGGCTCCGGCGATCAGCGCCACAAAACTTCCCGCATTCACATTGAAATTCCCTTTATTGAGGATAAATCCGGGGTCTCGTGTCGGATCTTGGGACAAAGCAGCCATCCCGGCAAAAAATTGCTGCGGATTGATCCCAAGCGTGGAGAGAACAAGCCCTCCGTTCACGTTCACGGTCGCCGTAGATCCAATATTAAAGCCCATGGCATTAAAAATCCCGACGATCCCAAGGACATTTACAAGTCCATCCCACACCGTTGTCCCTCCGGTCACATTCACTAAGGCCCGGCCGGCCGCAAAATCATTTCCCGCGGCATCAACGACTTTCAGGTCTAAAGTTTCCCCTTGGCCCACATTGAGGTCTTCAACGGTCGTAGTCGACCCGTCCGGAAGAACGATCGTTCTCGCAAAGGCATCGGGGACTGAAAAGGTACAAAGATGAAGCGTTGCAACCAGTACCGCCAGGATTTTCTTAGTTTTAAACATAACTTGGTCTCCTCTCCGAAGACCGGTTGGATTTAGGATCCGGTCAAACGGGATGACGCTCTATTTTTTACATGAATTCTGTTGAAACACCATAATAAAAGGCACTATCAGAGCCTGTCGTGCGCGGATGAGAGCCCGTTGGGGTCGCCCATTGAATGCGCGCATAAACTTTATCAAACATATGGATCCGGAGCCCGATCCCCATACCGGCCAGAGTATGGTCTTTCTTTTCTCCGATCAGAGGCTTCCTGAGATTTCCTCCGCCAAAATCAAAAAAGGCCATGCCCTGGATCTGATTCCTCAAAGGTTCTTGGGAGCGCGGGAGCTTCCATTTCTTCGGAAAAAAGTAAGTCGGGACATAGACCTCATTGGTCATAAAAGCACCGTAATCCGCGAGATAATCCCCTTCCGGATATCCCCGGACCCCAAAAGCTCCGGCTAAACTTAATTGTTCGGAGGGCGCCAGCGGATGATTGGAAAGTTGGCTTTGTCCCCGGAAAACATACATCATGTCCCACGGCAACCGCTGGTAACGGATCAGTGAACTGCGGTAAATAAAGAATTGCCCTCCGGAACCCGGCCGCGTGGCTCCCGGATCATCAATATGAGAAGCCCCAAGGAAGCGATCAAAACCAAAGTGAAAAGAATGCGGGAAATAGGTCTTCCCCCAAAGATCCGTAAATTCCAAATTGAGCCCCGTATTCAGGATCCTCAACTCATCATGTCCGGACATTTGTCCCAGCATTTTGTTCTTCACGCTCTTCCAATCAAATCCGAGATTAAAAGTCGCGTCGATCCAGGATTTCCGCATAACGGGTTGTAAAATATAAAAACTGTACGTGGTCGCCGTGCCTTTGACATCCAGGGCTTTAAAATCACCGCCTACTTTCACGGAAGAGCGCGTGTAAGAAATGCCGACGCGTGTTCCCGAAGAATGCACCGGAATATTGTAATCCGCGCCAACCGCCCAAGTCCTTCTTCCGATCTGATAACGTGAAGAAAGCTGGTCCATCTGTCCAAAAAGATTCGTATGTGTCAGCGAAAAGCCGGTGCGGGTCCTGCCGGTGTTCTTCGTCCCGAGATTATTAACATCCACGCCGAAATGGACCGGGAATTGATCTTTGACGTCGAGATCCAGGTCCGTTGTTTTAGGTTGTTCCCCTGGTTTTAAGACCGCTTTAGCTTTAATGTCGCGGTGCTTATTTAAAA
>CAYQTU010000114.1:0-4781 GCA_964420575.1 uncultured bacterium | reverse complement strand
AAAAGGGCAAAGGGAAGGGCTGCAAGTAAGAACTTGGGCATACGAGATTGACGATGTGGTGGAGATGTCCATTGACATTGAATCCATGGGTAGGGAAGCAGCCAAGGAGAAAGTGCAGGAATATAAGGCCAAGGTGGATAATGTCCGTAAATCTATGCAGGACATCATCACCCAGAACCGTTCGACTTTGGATAAGATAAGCCCAGAGTACACCAAGCACCTTCTCAGACAGGTGGCTAACGCCAAGCCTACCAACCTAAAGAACACCGCACAGCGTATTGAGAGCATCATCTCCAACGCCCAAACACAGAGTAAACTGGAGAAGGCTTTCAAGCAGAGGAAGAAGATAAAGGAGGCGTTAAGGAACAACCCTGAGTACGCCTCGTTTGTCCGTTCCTTAAACGTTAAGGCCAAGGCGAAAGATGGAGGAAAGAATCTAGCGGTGGAGTTCAACAAGGTTAAGGTGGAGTCTTTGCCAGAAGGACTAGTGGAGGACTACATAAACGTGGTGGATAACCTCACCTCAAAGACCCCCAATGCAGGCATGGTGGAGGACTTTATGAAGCGTTACTCCACGGAGATTAAGAGAGAGGCGGAGAAAGCGTCCATTCCTAACTTTGACCCGTTAAAGACTGCCGAATCGCTATCTAAACAGGCACAGGAGTTGGTAGAGGGTGTTGATATGGCACAGGCCACCCCAGAGGCAATTATGAGCCTTAAGAGAAGACTAAGCGGACTTCTAAACCATGCTGAGTACTTAAGGAAGCAGGGAGTAATGGAGATGACCGAGGAGGATTTGAAGGAGTTCTCACAGGCAGAGGACGGCATAAAGAACTACATAGAGAACATAATTCCCAAGGTGTCCGAGGAGGTAAAAGGTAAGATAGAGAAACTTGAAAGGGAGTACAAGAAAACAGCCATAGATAACATAACAGGCCGAATAGGGAATGTTTCTCTGCTGGATGCGTTGGATGCAGAAAAGGCCAGCAAGGTGTCCTCTATTTTGGGCAAGTTAGCTAATGATGATGTTTCGCTAAGTAGGCTATCATTAAACGATTTGGAGAAACTATCCGCCTCTTTGGATATTATGGAGGAGACTGGAGTGTCTCCAGTTGTATTGAATGAGGTTTACACTAAAGCAAGAGGGATAGATAGGGCTAGGAAAGCAAGGGGTAGCGTATTTGAGGCAATAAAGGAGAAGATAGCCACAAGAGACCACGTAAAGAAACTATTTGCCAAAGGGGAGGATTCTGTGCAGAGAAGGATGGCAGGGAAACCAGATTGGGCAACATCAGCACTATTCGATATAGGACAGCGTGTTTCTGGGATGTACAGTAATCCGATATATAACGATATAACCCATGTTGGCTCGGAGGCAATTAATACATCAGAGAAGTTCATTAAGGCTCAAGTTACGCCTATATATAGTGTATTCAACAAGGATAGGCAGGATTTATTTGAACGGTACGTTTACGACTACGGGGTGACCCGTAAGGAGATGAAACCATTCGATAAGGTTGGTATCCTTATGGCTCAGGTAAGAGTAGCCAATTTAATGAAGAACTACAGGGGAAGAGTAGTGGCTAGAGGAGGAATGTTCTACACTGTGGATGTGGAGGGCAACCCTTACCGAGTAGATAAAAAGATAAAAGTATTCAAGACCGCAGAGGAGGCATTGGATTTCGTTAAATCACAACCAATAGATAAACTATCGAATGGAAGGGAGTTAGACTTTTTTGATATTGTCAACTACGACTATAAGGAAGGCGAGCGTGTTTACTCATCAAAGAGAAAAGATGCAAAATTATCCAACGACGACAAGCAGAACGAAAAGGAAAAGAAGTTCATGGAGGAGGCTTACGATGAGTTGGTAGGGAAAAATGGAGGTAAGCTAAACAACATAAGAACAGAGGAGGATGCCAAGAAACTACTAACCCCAGAGGAAGTAAAGTACTGGGATACAATTAGAGATGTATACGCCTCCACAGAGAGCATGGCAGGAGAGGTTGCCGCCAATGAGGGCTTGGTTTTAAATGGAGAGGATTTCTACTTTCCGATGAATTCAAAGAATATGTCGGACAGGGCGTATGACCAATCAGCCACACTTGAGGACATATACTCTCAGGCTGTGCAAGGAAAATCATTAAGGGTTACGGACAATATTCTGAAGAAAACCCAGCGAATGAACTACATAGACTTCAACGCACTCAGGGCTACAGAAAAGTACGTTAGGGATATGAGCATGTCGTACCACGTTCTACCTGCCATGAGGGAACAGGTAGATGCGCTAAACTACTTAGTTAAGGAGTACAAGGAATCAGACCCAGAACTAGCATCATTTGCCAAAGCCTTAAGGAGAAACATCGTAGATGGGTACAGAATTGAGTATACAAGAAGTTCTATGTGGGGGAATCAGAAGTTATGGATTAGGAACAGTTCTGTAGATGTGTCGAAGATGGCCAAAGCGTTATCCAACGCAGCAAGGAATCTTGCGCTAAATAAACTGGAAAGATTTCCGTTAGACTTTTTCCCCAACTCTATAAAAATGGGAACAGCCGCATTTAAACCAGTGGATAAAGCGGCATGGAATCAATTCTACCAGTATAACCCAGGAGTAGCAGGGGCAAAGGGAGTGGCAGAAATGCAGTATGGTAGGAACGTTATAGGTGACTACAACGAGATAGCCTCTAAGGGTGTTTTACAGGAGTTCTCTGATAACTGGGTAGAAAAGGGCGATAGAGTTTCTAGGCAACATACGTGGGCTAATAAGTTCCCAGAGGTGTACAAGAAGATAAGCGGTAAAGAGTTCGACTTAGAGAAGTACAACTCTGACGTGAACTATAGGAATAGCGTAAATAACTCCGAGGAGTTTGAACAGGCAAAGGCTATTACCGATTCGTACATAGACGAGACCTTAGTGCCTACTAATAAGTATAGCAACAGAAAACAGATGAACTCCCTTTTATGGACGCTTAGTTCTAAGTCTAGGGCGTACAATTTTCTGAATGCTATGAGTTCCTATACGGCTAACGAGAATGCTCAAGGTTTTGTGTACTTCAATGAGGCTAAGTACAATAGGTTAGGCAATCAGGGTACTCAGAACGTAGCACGAATGGGTAGGCTATTAATGTCCAATATGGCCTTTCAGGTACTGTCACAGTTAGGGTATAATACCTCATTGTACTTGGCTGGATTAGGGTCAGATGATGAAAAGTTAAAGGAAATAGCCGGCGAGGGGTTTAGGGGTACGTTTGACACAACCAATCTATATGCCAACGGATTTATGAGTATTCTATCCGTGATGATGGGCGGGTATATGAACCTAGGAAGGTATATGATGTCCTTAATGTACAATGGTGCAAAAAGTGGTATTGCCTATTCAGGAGATGATAAGTGGAGAAATAAAGTACAGAAGTACACAAAATCCATAGAGCAGTCCATGGGGGCATCAAGGGTTATAGACCCAAATATAGATGTAACTAAGGATTACACCAAGACAGAGGCACTTTTGAATATTATTGTACCTTTCTACGGAAAGAAGGGTTTAGAGATAATTAAGTCTGGAGTGGAAATACCCAAACAAGGGTACAACTACTTCTCGATGAAATTTGCCGAAGACCAATGGATGAAAGACCCATACGAAAGCGGAGAGATGATAAGAGCGTTGAATGTAACCATAGGTAGTTTAATTAACCCAGCGGTATCCACCATGGATGTCGGCATAAGGAATGCAATCAAGGAGGAGTTTGTGAATAGAGTGCCAGCAGACCTTGTCGATGAGATTATCTACATGGAAGATTTCGAGCTAACATATAAGGATGCTAGACAAAGACTATCCGATAAGTACGACCAAGTATATAAATACCTAGACAAGAAGAATAAGGTAGGAGGGTTCAGCATAGACCTATACGGTAATAAGATAATCAATGAGTATTCAGCCATAGATAGCATAAAAGACCCTGAAACGTTTGCATCTGAAAAGGCAGGGAAGGTATTCTCGGAGTACTTAGATAAGGGGGAAAACAGAAAGCTGTACGACTTCTACGACACCAATAAAGACCAAATAGATGAACTTATTGCCACCACAAGGGCGATAATTAAGGACAAGAAAATGGGTAAAGAGGAGCGTGAGGCCAAGTACGATATTATAAGGAAAGAGGTTGAAAACCTGAAGTATGCTTACGGTCAATTCAAGAAGGGAGAGATGAAAGGGTCAGTTTACATAACAGGGAAGGATTTGATGAATATGAATGTGAACGATATGCTAAGAAAAATAGAAAGAAAAGCCCTGAAGGAATTCAGAATAGACGAGGAGAAGTTGAATAGTATAAAATAATGACAATGGACGGAATAGATAAAATTTTAGAGGAGCGTGAGAAGCGTGAGAACGATAGGTATGCTTTCCTTAAGGAAAATCTTGATACCTTTAGGCAGGAAATTGGCAGTAAAATGGATGAAGTTTTAGAGGCAATTCGTGAACTTGCGAAGGATGGAAAAAAGAATCAGGATGACATTAGGGACATAAGGAATGAGAACTTCCACTTAATACAGAGGGTGGAAATATTGGAAGACCAGATGAAAAGGTTGAGCATATACCGACACCTCAACACATGGATGAAACTGTTAGGTGTAGTGGCAGTGGTAAGTATAGTTGTAGTTATTATTCTGCTTGCTTTTGGGTTTGACCCATTGGTAAAAATTGTAGGGGTACTGAAAAATTTCCTCTAAAATATTTGCATAATTCATAAATTGTTAGTAACTTGCATTCAGTTGTGAGTTAC
>CAYQTU010000113.1:3730-4796 GCA_964420575.1 uncultured bacterium | reverse complement strand
AAATCGGAAAAAGGGAAATTCGAACCGCTGTCGCTGAAACTGATCCTGGAAGAAACCCTGCCTCTCGTCCAGTTCCAGACCTATCTTGATAATCTCACGGGGACGGAAGTGGTGTTCAATGTGCCGGGCAGTATCCCGCTGATCCGGGGGGACTTGGAGCGGCTTCAGGAGGTTTTTCTAAACCTTTTTATCAACGCCTATCACGCGATGGCGACGAAACGTTTCAGGAAGATAGCGGTCTTTGCTGAGATCGACCCCAAAGATCCGAAGATGATCGCCGTTCATTTCAAGGATAACGGGTCCGGCATGACCGAAGAAGTCATGAAAAAGATCTTCAATTACGGATTTACGACCAAACCGCCCGGCAAAGGGTCGGGGCTCGGTCTTTATATGTGTAAATACATCATTGAGCTGCACGGCGGCACCATTACGGTCCAAAGTAAGGTCGGGGAAGGGACCACCTTCACCTTAACCCTCCCGGTCTATGAAGAGTCCCAGACGTTAAAAAATATTCCCCCGCAACCTGCGGCAGGTTAGAATAAACAAAAAGGTGAGGTTGGGATGAGCGCCAAAAAAGTTCTGATCGTGGATGATGAGGTCGGGATCGTTCAAGAGATCAAAGAATTCCTTACCGAAGAGGGTTACGAAGTCTTTACGGCAGACACCGGTAAGGGCGGGATTCAATTGATCGAATCGATCCGGCCGGACATTGTTTTTATTGATATGAAACTGCCCGACACTTCAGGGATCGAAGTTCTTAAGGCCTGCAAAGACCGTTCGCCCAAGACTAAGACCGTAATGGTCACCGGCTATGTGGATCAGGCGCTTATGGACGAGGCCGAACTTTTGGGGCGTGACGCTTTTTTGCCCAAGCCGTTCGATCTATTGAAGATCCTGGACGAGATCAACCGGCTGATCCCCTAAAGGCTTGATAGGAAGGACATCGGCATGAATTTCACAAAAACATCGATTGAAGGACTCCTGATCATCGAACCGAAAGTATTCCATGATCCGCGCGGTTTTTTTTATGAAGGCTACCGCAAAGAGATCTTTGCGGCCAACGGGA
>CAYQTU010000113.1:0-3720 GCA_964420575.1 uncultured bacterium | reverse complement strand
GAATTCGTTCAGGATAATTATAGCCGTTCCGTTAAAGGGGTTTTACGCGGTCTGCATTATCAAAAGCCGCCTAAAGCCCAATCCAAGCTGGTCCGGGTCCTGCAAGGTTCCGTCTTCGATGTTGCGGTCGATCTCCGTCCTAAATCCAAAACGTTCGGAAAATCCTTGAGCCTGGTCCTTTCGGCCGAGAACAAGAAAATGCTCTACATCCCCAAAGGATTCGCCCACGGATTTTGTGTTTTAGAAGAGGGGACCGAATTCACTTATAAGGTCTCGGAATATTATGCGCCGGACCATGAAGCCGGGATCCTCTGGAACGATCCGGAGCTGGATATCCCTTGGCCGAAGCTTGACCGGCCCTTCCTTCTTTCGGAAAAAGATAAAAAATACCCCACCTTTAAAACAGTCTTCGGTTGACCGTTCGGTTTTACTTCTTGGGAGATAGAGAAGCTTGCGAAAGCAGAGAAGACCGTTTGGGCGGTTTAACCTTAAGAGCCACCCGGAGCACGGAAGGCCCTTTTTCTTGGATAACAAGCGGGATCTTGAACGGAAAACGGTCGGCCAGACAGAGTTTTGACTGTTTATGGCAATAATAGAGATTGGCTTCGAGGAGAACATTCCCTTTTCCGGGCGTGACTTCCAGCGGGATTTCATAGGGCCCGTCCAGAGGCGAAAAACCGACCTTTGTTCCGGAGCCCTGGAAACGGATAAACTCAGGGGCATCCGTTTTAAGCTCGAGCTGATGAGGGGCCTTGGCCGTGAATTCATGATCTTTAGGGAGTTCAAAGCGCACCAGGATCTTTACAGGGCCTTTTTGGACCTGATACGCCAGAGCGGAAAAAGGAAGGATGCCGATCAGGAGGACCAGCATCCCGGAAAAGAAAACATTTTTTTCGGATCTGAGATTCATCATAATAAGAGTCTTTCGACGGCGCCGATTCTATCATAAAATAAAAGGCTTCAGGAGAAGGAAAGGCATGAAAATTATTGTAACGGTTAAGACGAACGCCAAAGTAAATCAGGTCGAGACGCTTGAGAACGGGGAACTCCGGGTGTCGGTCAAATCGCCGCCTCAGGAAGGACGGGCGAACCAAGCAATAATCGAAACCTTGGCGGAGCATTTTAAGATCCCCAAAAGGGCGGTTGAAATTGCCGGGGGCCATAAAAGCAAAAAGAAGCTGATTCTTATCCGTCTTTAAAGCAGGAGCCAAAGCCTTCTATTCTCTTTTCTAACCATTTCGGTTAAAATAATCACCTATGTTCCGACGTCTAGCAGAGCTTATCCATCATTTCCGCTGGCCTACGCTTTTAGGCATCATCCTGACGGTCTTTATCACGGGAAATGCCATCCGGCGTCTTCAGGTCGATCCGTCCATGGACCCTTTGTTCGTTAAGCGATCGTCCGAGTACCGCTACTATACGGACTATAAGGCCCGTTACGGCAGTGATCAGATGATCGCTGTTGCGATGGCGACCAAAGATCTCTTTGAAATGAAGAACCTCGAGAGACTCAAAGCGCTTACGGACAAGATCGCCCAGGATGAACAGGTCGAACGCGTGCTTAGCTTGACCAATGCCCTGGATATCAAACATAAGTTCCTGGGAGTGAAAATGGTGCCTGCGCTTGCCGGGGTGTTTGAGGGGGAACGGTCCCCCGAAAAGGCTAAAGAGGAGATCCTGAAGAACGAACTCTATCTGAATAACCTTGTCTCCAAAGACGGCAAGATTGCGAACGTCCTGATCTATTTAAAGTCGACCCAAGACCACGCGCCGAACTGGAATTTTATCCGGAAATTGAGGAAACATCTGAAGGCGCAGAGCGGTTCGGAAGTTCAATTCTATATGGCCGGAGCGCCGGTCGAACAGTATGATTTTATCCGCCTGATCCAGCGGGACCAGTTGGTTTTCATTCCGATCATTACGGCCATGTTGATCGTCACCACACTTTTGATCTACCGCAGTTTCGCCTGTATGTTCCTTTCCATGTCGATCGTTTTTACGACGCTGGTGTGGACGATTGGGACCATTGCGTTGGCCGGACAGCCGCTGAACCTCATGACTTCGCTTCTTGCGCCGGTGATCATGATCGTTTCGGTCATCAATTCCACCTACCTGATCAATCTGTTCTTTGAGATCCGACCGCATCATAAAAGTCTGAAGGAGACCGTGATCCTGACCATTCAGCATCTCGGAGTGCCGTGTTTCTTGTCCCATTTTACGGCGATCCTCGGCTTTGCCTCGCTGGCGATCAACCCGATCCCGGCGGTTCAAACATTCGGGATCTTTGCCGCGTTAGGGACTTTTTATTCCTATGTCATTGAGATTGTTCTGACGATCCTTCTTTTGCCGATCCTTCCTTACCGGCCGATGAGACCGGAAGCCAATGAAGACGCGCATTTCTTTAACCGTTTTATTATCGGTTTTCTGGAAAAGCTTGAATTCCGCTGGAAGTGGTGGATCCTCATCCTGACGGCGCTCGTCCTCGTGTTATCCGTCCAGGGGATCCAGAAGATTCAAGTCGACACGAATATCGTGAAACAAATGAAACCGGGCCTTCCGCTGGCGGTCTCGACCCGTTTTATCGACGATCATTTGACCGGAGTTTATTCCTTGGGATTTGTGTTCCGCCGCAAGGACGGGGAGAGCATGGTGGATTCCAAAGCGCTGAACCGGATCGATCAATTTAAAGCATATCTGGAAAGCCAGCCTGAGATCCCTAAGGTCAATAGCATCACGACGGTCGTTAAAAAGATCAACCAGGCGCGCGAAGATAAAGACCAGGCTTATCAGATCCCGAACAACAACCTTTTGCTGAATATTTATTTTAAAGGAATGGCCACCTCGAACGATCCGGATCTTTGGAAACTGATCTCCCAGGATTTTAAAGAGATCCGCCTGGATGCCCGCATGAAAGCCGTGGGGACCACCCAGGGCGCCTTATTGGAAGAGCGGATCCGTCAGCATCTGAAAGAGAATATGAGCGATTTTTTTGAATACCGCCTGACCGGGAACGTTGTGCTTCTGGGGAAAATGGCGAAAGGGTTATTGCATGAGCAGACCCGGAGTTTCAGCTTCGCTTTCTTTTCCATTCTGATCGTGATCGTAATGATCTTCCGGTCACTAAAACTCGGCTTTCTTGCGGCCATTCCGAACCTTTTCCCGATCCTTGCGGTCTATGGGATCATGGGTTTTGTCGGGGTGGAGCTTTCGACGCCGACCGCCATGATCGCGAGCATTGTTCTCGGGCTGGTGGTCGATGCTTCGATCCAGTTCCTTTACCGTTTCCGCAAGGAGTTCTACCAGCGTTATCATTATCTTCAGGCGCTTCATCATACTTACCGGAATATGGGTCAGTCGATGATGGTTTCAACCCTGATCCTGGTCGTGGGTTTTGCTTCGAGTATTTTTGCAAGCTTCCGTCCGACGATCTATTTCGGGATCCTGACCAGTTTGACCATTTTTCTGGCGCTGATCTGCTCGCTGCTGGTGCTTCCGGTTTTTCTGATCATGATCAAACCGTTCGGTCCGCAGCGTCTGTTTAAACGGAAAGCCTCGCCTCAAGATTCACTTCACGGGGCGTAAAGAGTCAGGCTTGATCAGCGACCTTTATTTTTTAAAAGCTTTCCTGTAGAATACCGCGACTTTAGCGCTGGTGTAGCTCAGTTGGTAGAGCAGCTGTTTTGTAAACAGCGGGTCGGGGGTTCAAATCCCTCCACCAGC
>CAYQTU010000112.1:0-4956 GCA_964420575.1 uncultured bacterium | reverse complement strand
GACAATCAGGTCTTTAAGGCCATACCGGGTTGCCGCGGAAATCAAAACCCCCTCCGGCAACACTTCCCGAAGTCTCTTCCGATCTTCCTCGCATAAAAGATCGACCTTATTCAAGGCGAGGATCTTCTTGGCCGCAGTCACCCCAAGCTCCTTGAGGACCTCTTCGACTACATATTTATGCTCAATCGCCTTTTGGTTTTAAGCATCAACCACCTCCAGGATCACATCCGCCTCCAAGGTCTCTTCCAAAGTCGCATGGAACGCTTTCACAAGACCGTGCGGAAGATCACGGATGAACCCGACCGTATCCGTAAATAAGATCGGTTTACCTTTCCCGTCATTGTAGATGCGCGTTTTGGGGTCTAATGTCGCAAACAAACGATCTTCGACATAAGCATCCGCACCGGTCAAAGCGTTCAAGAGCGTCGATTTCCCCGCATTGGTATAACCGACAATCGCAACCTGAGCTAAACCTTTTTGTTTTCGTCCGTCACGGATAAGCGCACGGTGTTTGCGAAGCTTCTGCAGTTGCCCTTGGATATGCTCGATCCGGCTCCGGATCTTACGGCGATCCACCTCAAGTTTTTGCTCCCCCGGGCCCCGCGTACCGATTCCACCTCCCAAACGGGACAGAATCACCCCTTGCCCGACCAATCGGGGCAAAAGATACTGGAGCTGAGCTAATTCGACTTGAAGTTTTCCGTCACTTGAAACTGCACGGCGGGCAAAAATATCAAGGATCAACCCGGTTCGATCCACCACCCGGACATGGCATTCATTCTCGATATTCCGGGCCTGAACCGGACTAAGGTCCACACTAAAGATCAGAACATTGGCCCCGCTTGTCTGGATCTCCCGGCAGATTTCCTGAAGTTTCCCCTGGCGGATAAAATGGCTCGGGCTCGGGTGAAGCACATGGGCGTTCAGACTGCCCACCACGATCCCACGCGCCGACTCCGCCAGTTCTTTCATTTCTTGCCCGATCGATTCAAAATCGTGACTGCTCTTGGACGGGGTCCTGACGATCACAAGAAAGACTTTATCACGAGCCATGGACGGAATTCCCTTTCCGGATCTTTCTTCCAAACTGTTCCAAGATGAATTCGCAAAATCTCCGCACAGGAACATTCTCCGGCCACCAGACCCAATGGATCCCTTTTTCACGCTTGAACCAGGTCCACTGGCGCTTAGCAAAATGTCGCGTATTCAATTTGATCTTGTCTTTGACCCTTGTCCAATCCCTAACCGCTTCGTTCTTCCGAAGAGCATTCAGGACCTCTTTATAACCTACCCCCTGAAGAGCTGTTTGTGAGAAAGGCTTCCGTGCCAAACGTTTCACTTCCAGGACCAAACCGTTCTTAAACATCCGCTCAACGCGCCGTTCGATCTTTTCATAGAGAGCCTGACGATCCCGGTGGATGCCGATCACAAAGGGCGCATATCCGAGCTGTTTTAATGACGGCTCACTCTTAGAGAATGCCGAAGGTTTTCTCCCTGAAAGCAGGTGTATCTCCAACGCGCGGATGATGCGTTTCTGATCGTTCGGGCTGATCTTTGCCGCTCTTTGAGGATCCACGCGGGATAATTTTTTATATAAAATGGCTAATCCTTTTTCAGCGATCTGTTTCTCCAATTTTTTCCGGAGTAATCGTTCCGCTCCGGGTGAATGAACAAGGCCTTCAAGAAGGGCCCGGATATAAAGCCCGCTTCCCCCTACAACGATCGGGATCCGCCCTCGTTTTACGATCACCTTAATGCTCTTCAGGGCATATTGACGGTATTTAAAAACAGAAAAATTTTTTGTGTGTGGAAGTAGATCGATCCCATGATGAGGGATGTGCCGACGATCGCTTAATTTAGGCTTTGCCGTCCCGATATCCATACCGCGATACACCAACATGGAATCTGCCGAAAGGATTTCTCCATCGATCTTTTTTGCTAAAGCAATGGCTACTTCTGATTTTCCGGAAGCGGTAGGACCGACGATAAAAAGGAGGGATGGCTTTTTCACATGGATTCGGGTTGGGCGATCCCGAGAAGCTCCAAACCATTGCGAAGTACAATGCGTGTCGCATCAGCTAAAAGCAGCCTTGCCTTGGTCAATGCTTTATCTTCTGAGACAACCCGGTGTAAGGAATAGAACTTGTGAAAACAGGCCGCCACTTGGCGCAAATAATCAACCAACCGGTAAGGTTCAAGGGCGCGGCTGGCTTGGATCAGGATATCCGGAAATTGGGAAAGGCATCCGATCAGTTCCGCTTCTTCAGGAGCCGCAAGCAATTCAAAATTCACCTTCGAAGTGACCGACTCCCCTGAAAATTTCAAAAGGCTGGCGATACGCGCATGAGCATACTGAAGATAATAAACAGGGTTTTCTTGTGATTGTGCTTTAGCCAGGTCCAGATCAAAATCCAGAGGGCTTTCCTGCCGGCGCATCACAAAGAAAAAGCGGGTGGCATCCACCCCCACTTCCTGATAAAGTTCGCGCAAGGTCACAAATTCTCCGGCGCGTGTGGACATCCGGACAGGCTGTCCGTTACGGTATAAAGTCGTTAACTGAACGATCCCGATATGAATGGCCTCGCTCGGATAGCCGAGCGCTTGGCAAGCCGCTTTCAGCCGGGGAATATACCCGTGGTGGTCCGGCCCCCAAAAGTTCACCATCATATTAAATCCCCGCTCATATTTCGAAAGATGATAAGCGATGTCCGGCGCCAAGTAAGTGTATTCCCCCGTGGATTTCCTGACCACACGGTCCTTATCATCCCCAAAATCCGTTGACCGGAACCATAGGGCTCCTTCCTTCTCAAAAAGGTAACCTTTCTTTTTAAGCACTTCGAGGGCATGTTCAACCGATTTTTTGGCATATAGCGACTTTTCACTGAAATAATGATCGAAATGGACACGCATTTGCGCCAAGTCCGCTTCGATCCAGGCCATCATGGTTTTCACGGCATAATGTCCACAATATTCGATAGCTTTTTCTTCAGGATCTTTAAGCAGTGAGTCTTTCTTCTCTTTCTCGATGATCTCGCGTGCCATATCCCGAATATATTCTCCTTGATAGCCGTCTTCCGGAAGGGCCATTTCGATCCCTAAAAGTTCGTTGTAACGGGCCCATACGCTTTGGGCGAGCAGATTCATCTGGCGTCCGGCATCATTCAGATAATATTCGGCATGGACTTCATGGCCCGTCGCCTTCAGGATGCGCACTAAGGCATCCCCTACGGCGGCTTGACGTCCGTGTGCAATCGTCAAAGGCCCTGTCGGATTTGCGCTCACAAACTCTACAACGGTCTTTTTGCCTTTTCCAAACTTGTTTGAACGGCCATAATCTTCATTCTGCTTGTGGATCTCGAGAAGGATCGTGCCTAAACTTTGCTTTTTGAGGTAAAAATTGAGGAAGGCCCCGCCGGCGATCTCTATTTTTTGGACCGCAGAATCGTCCCCGGTATTTTTTCCCAAGAATGACATTATTTCATCGGCAATCTCCATGGGTTTTTGGTGTGTCACCTTAGCCAATTTGAACGCAACATTACAGGCCAAGTCCCCATGCAGATTCTCTTTAGGAGGCTGGAGATCATACGTAAAGCCTTCGGGTTTACTGACCTCGTGAGCTTTACAATAGGATTCGACTGCGGAATTGATCAGTGTTTCGATTTGAGACTTCATAAGGATCGTTTCGAAGAGGTCATGGCCTGGCCTTTAGATCTTTTTGGCTTCGCCCCAGAGGCGTTCAAGACCGTAGAATTCACGGGTTTCGCGATAAAAGATATGGACCATCACGGCCCCAAAGTCCAAAAGGACCCATTTCCCGTCCTCCATCCCCTCGACATGCCAGACCGGCATTTTGCGTTTCTTCATCTCATCCATGATATGTTCCGCAAGGGCTTTGACATGACGGTCACTATTCCCGTGGGTGATCACAAAATAATGGGCAATACTGGAAAGCTTTGAAATATCAAGAACAACAATCTCTTCTGCTTTTTTATCTTCCGCCAGCGTGCGGATCAATGACGCAATACGTTTCGGTTGCAATCTAAAACCACCTTTTCTTTGTTAAAATTTCGGGTATTTTACCACACCCCCGTGCTAAAACCTAGAGGCACAACACTATGCTGAAAAAAATCCTTCATGCGCGAGAAGGCGCCGTTTCCAATGATCCCCTTTAGAATATCGGCCAAGGCGGCCATTCTGTTGAATGACCCGATGACACGGAAGAACCAGAGGTAACCGGTTCTTTCTCATCACCGAGCCTACCGCCCTCGCAGCCCCCGCATACCCTGCCCTTCGGGCCAATTCCCCGTAAGAGATAACCTTTCCAGGTCTAACACCAAGCAACATTTTTAGAACTTTTCTTTCAAAAAAGGTATATCCCGAAAAATCGACTTTCATCCGAAAAGTTTTTTGGGGAAATTTAAAATATTCTATAAAATTTTTAATCTGCTGATTTTTAATTTTAATTCTGGGAAAATGGCTTTTTTCTCCAGGAAAACAAACACGATAAAGCCCTTTGGGAGTCCCTGCGATCAAAAAAACACCCCATTTTGTTTTAACGGGAAATGACCAGACGTTGCGTGGGGATTTCATCCTTCAAATCGGTTCGTGATGGGCATCCGTCGCCCAAACCATGCTTTTTCCGTCACACGTAAAATAGGCGGAGTTTGCCGGCGTTTATATTCGTTACAATCCACTTTACGGATCACTTCAGCAATAACCTTGGCCGGAATCCGTTTTTTTAATTGAGACACGATATCATCACGGCTTAAATTCTTTTCAATATAAAGATACAGGATCTCATCCAAAACCTCATAGGGAGGCAAGGAGTCTTCATCTTTTTGATCCGGCCGAAGCTCGGCGGAGGGAGCCTTCGTCAAAATCGGGGCCGGGATCACTTCCTCGAGACTATTCCTGTACCATGCCAATCGGTAAACATCGGTTTTATAGACATCCCCG
>CAYQTU010000111.1:0-4974 GCA_964420575.1 uncultured bacterium | reverse complement strand
GAGCGATCAAGCCCGGATCGTGACAAAAGATGTTTCGTCGATCCCCGAAGGTCGCCGGGAGTTCACTTATATCGATCAGATCACCGTAGAGGATGTTTACAAAGCCGTGATTTCTTTTGAGAAAGAACTGCGCGCTAAACTTCCGGCTAGTGAGGAGAACCTATGAGAACTTTAAGGCGGATACTGATCGTTCAGCCTTATGGGATCGGGGACCTTCTTTTTATTACGCCGGTTTTGAGAGCCTTGCGACTTATCCCGACAGTTGAGGTTGTGGATCTCCTGTTAGGTTCCCGTACTGCCGAAGTGGTTCAAGCGAATCCGCATATCAACGAGATCTTTGTTATAGATAAGGACCGTTATCATCGCCAGAGCTGGAAAGAAAACTGGCGGGATCAGTTTGCTTTAGGACAACGTCTCCGGCGTAAACATTATGATCTGATGCTGGATTATTCGCTTCGCGGAGAGAATGCCTTTTGGGGGGAATTCTTTCTCGGGATCCCGGATCGGGCAGGCTTTGATTATAAGAACAGGGGATTTTTCCATAATATCAAATTAGAGATCCCGGAAGGGTTCCTCGGCCGTCATGTGGTCGATTTTTGCTGTGATCTTGCAGAAAAAGCGGGCGTTCTAGTCGAAGACCGTTTCCTCGAATATTATTTCGATCCGCAAGAAAAAAATATTGCCCAGAAAAAACTCCAAGGAACATTGGCAAAGATCCCTCAGAAATACGCTGTGATCAGTCCCGGAGGAGGAGAGTCCTGGGGGAAAGATGCTTCTCGGAAACGTTGGCCCGTACATTCTTTTGCGGAGCTTGTTGAAAAAATGGCCGAACTTCTTGGATTCCAAGGGATCGTGATTGTGGGAAGCACGGGAGAAAAAGAACTTGCTGAAGAGCTGCGCTCACGAGTTTCTGTTCCGGCGGTTAATTTGGCCGGCGAGTTATCGCTTGCTGAATCAGCGCTAGTGATTCAAAAAGCAGCACTTTTTATCGGCAATGACGGCGGCCTTGTGCATTTGGCCAATTCTCTCCACGTCCCGGTGATTGCTTTCTATGGTCCCGTAGACCCGGTGGTTTATGGGCCTTATCCGGCTTCGCCTAAAACTTGTGCGATCTATCATAAGGAATTGGATTGCCGGCCTTGTTATTATAAGTTCCGTTACGATCATACGTGTAAAACTTTAGCTTGCTTGCATGAATTGACCGTTGAAGATGCTATGGGGATCTTGGAAGAAGATTTCTTAGACCAGTTTGCCAAATAAAACGGGAGCGAAAAATGGCAAAGCGGAAAATTATCGAGATTGACCGGGAAAAATGTAACGGATGCGGGCTTTGCACCACAGCTTGCGCGGAAGGGGCGCTGATCCTTGACCAAGAAAAAAAGGCCGTTCTGGTCAAAGAGATTTTCTGTGACGGGATGGGTGCCTGTCTGGATGTTTGTCCGACAGGGGCGTTGAAGATCGTTGAAAAAGACAGCGCCGCCTATGACCCTAAAGCAGCCTATGCGCACGTGCTTAAAACCCAAGGCCCCCAAGCGGCAGCTAAAGTCCACGGAGCCGAGGCTGAGAAAAAACAGGGACTTTCTTCCGGTTGTCCTGGCTCCATGGCACGTGAGATCAAACGGAAAGAGGGACAAAGTCATGCTTTCCATGAAAAAGCTATGCCGTCCGAGCTCAGCCAATGGCCCATTCAGCTTCACTTGATATCTCCGCTTGCGCCCTATTTTAAAGAATGCGATCTTTTAATCGCCGCAGATTGCACGGCTTTTACCATGGGGGCTTTCCATGCGGATCTTTTAAGAGGGAAAAAACTGATCATTGCTTGCCCCAAACTGGACGACACTTCAAGTTACGTTCAAAAGCTCGCAGAACTCCTTAAAAATAACACGATCTATTCCCTGACCGTAGCGATCATGGAAGTCCCTTGCTGTTCAGGGCTTTTCCGTATTGTCCAGGATGCGGTTGAGCTTTCGGGTGTGAAACTTCCGGTAAAAAAGATCGTGGTCGGATTAGACGGAACCCGCCGGAGTTGAACGCTATATCATGAAAAAGATAGGCCTCATTTTTTTCTGCCTTTTTTTATTCTCCCTCGATCTTGCAGCTGCAGAAAAAATATTCCCACCCGCAGAAAAACCCGAGCGCAGATTTTTTCTGGGAGAGAAAATCGTTTTCCATATCCGGTATCTCGGTTTAACGGTCGGCGAAGCAAGCTCGGAAGTTAAAGAGATCGTCAAGATCAACGGCCGCGATGCTTACCATATCGAGATCCGCATCCGTTCTCGATCAATGTTGGAGTGGGTCTATAAGGTACGGGATAGCCATCATACTTATATCGATGTCGAACGCTTGCACTCTCTGCGTTGCGAAAAACGGACCCGGGAAGGCTCTCACCAGCAAGATGAGGTTATGGATTATGATCAAGAGAACCATATCGGGCGTTTCTATTCCCGGAAGGACAACAGCCGGAAGGAAATGTTGATCCCGAAGAACGTTCAAGACCAGATCTCCTGCGGATTTTTCTTCCGCACGCTTGATATCCGGCCTGATTCGAAATATTTGGTCCAGATCAATGCCGATGAAAAAAATTGGGAGACGGAAATTTTAACGCACAAGATCAAAAAGATGAAGATCAAAAAGGTCGGCATTTTTCAGGCTATTGAGGTTGAGCCGGTCGTGATGTTCCAGGGATTTTTTGTGCGCCGAGGAAAGATCCGGGGATGGATGAGCATGGATGTCCGACGTATTCCGCTTATGGCGAAAGCTAAAGTACCTGTGCTGGGGGATATTACAGCGGTTTTAGCCGAATATAAACCTGGAAAAGAAATCTGACTTTTAAAATGAAGATTGCTAGAGCCATCGGCAGGAATGTCGGTGGCTTTTTTGTTTTTATGCGATAAAATAACTTTTGTTTAACAGGGGGAAGAAAGCTTTTAAAAGGGGAGGCGGAAATGCAAGGGGTGACCATGGAAAATTCAGAGTCTGTTTCAAAAAGAAAGACCACGAGCGCCGGAAAAGAGATCGGTTTTGATAATGAAAAATATCTAAAAGAACAAAGCGAAGAAATCCTGAAACGGGTCAGTCGATTCAGCGATAAACTTTATCTCGAATTCGGCGGGAAATTGCTTTTTGACTATCATGCCGCCCGGGTCCTTCCGGGTTTTGACCCCAATGTCAAAATGCGGCTTTTGCAAAAATTAAAGGACCAAGCCGATATTATCCTTTGTATTTATTCCGGAGATATCGAACGCCGGAAAGTCCGCGCGGATTTTGGGATCACTTATGATGCCGATGCCTTTAAATTGATCGATGATCTCCGCAGTTGGGATTTGGATGTGGCCGGTGTGGTCATCACCCGTTTTGCCGATCAGCCTGCAGCCAAGATCTTTAAAAATAAGTTAGAGCGTCGGGGGGTCCGTGTTTATACCCATCGTTTCACCAAGGGGTATCCGACGGATATTGACTTGATCGTTAGCGATGAAGGTTATGGGGCTAACGAATATATCGAGACTAAAAAACCTCTAGTGGTTGTCACAGCGCCCGGGCCAGGGAGCGGTAAATTGGCGACCTGTCTTTCTCAAGCTTATCATGACCATAAGCGGGGACTAAAAAGCGGCTATGCGAAGTTCGAAACCTTTCCGATTTGGAATATTCCGTTGAACCATCCGGTCAATGTGGCTTATGAGGCGGCTACTGCGGATCTCGGAGATATCAACATGGTCGATTCTTTTCATTTAGAGGCCTATCACCAAACGACCGTAAATTACAATCGGGACATTGAAGTTTTCCCCGTGCTTCGCAGGATCTTAAAAAAGATCATGGGGGAAGAAGCGGTTTATAAATCTCCGACCGATATGGGAGTGAACCGTGCCGGTTTTGCCATTACAAACGATGAAGCGGTCCGCAAAGCAGCTGTCCAGGAGGTGATTTCCAGATATTTTAGGTATGCCTGTGAATATCGTTTGGGTTTTGTAGAAAAAGAAGCTATTGAGCGCGCCGAACTTCTTATGAAAAACCTTGAAGCTAAACCCGAGGATCGCCGTGTAGTTTTGCCGGCACGGAAAGCGGCTCAGGAAGCAGCCCGGAAAGGGGAAGGGAACAAAGGCGTTTTTTGTGGTGCAGCGATCGAACTTCCGGACGGAACTCTCGTGACCGGAAAGAATTCTTCTCTTATGCACGCCGCCTCGAGCTTAGTGCTCAATGCCATCAAAAAGTTGGCAGGCATTCCCGATCACATTCATTTGCTTTCCCCTGCGATCATTGAGTCGATCGGGAATTTAAGACGTACGGTTTTTAATTCCAGGGTCGTCAGTTTGGATCTCGAAGAGATCTTGATCGCTCTAAGCATCTGCGCAGCGACTAATCCGACGGCACAAGTAGCTATGGAAAAATTAAAGGAGCTTCGCGGGACAGAAGCGCATATGACCCATATCCCGACATCGGGGGATGAAAAAGGTCTTCGAAAGCTCGGGATCAATCTCACGAGTGATACAGATTTTTCTTCACTCAGCTTGTTTGAGTCCTGAACAAGGTAAGATTTCAAATATTCTTGTCGGATCGTCGGAGATTTCTTCAAAAAACTGAAGCTTGATATAAATTCGGGGTATAATATCCCCATCGAAGAAATAAAAGCCGAAAAGTCTCGAGCCGGCGCTCGTTTACAAAAGGATTCGCTCAAACTTATTCTGAAAAGAATGATTTAAAGAGTAATTATTTAAGGAGAAAATAATGCCGACTTACGAATATGAATGCCTTGAGTGCAAACACAGGTTCGACGTGTTTCAGTCGATGAATGACGACCCGGTTGCGACATGCGTGAAGTGCGGTGGCAGAGTAAGAAAACTTTTCTCTTCTGCCGGGATCATCTTCAAGGGATCGGGCTTTCACATAAACGATTACAAGAGCAACGGTGCAGGCAAGAGCTCCCCGGTAAAAAAGGGCGGCGATTCCGAAAGCGCACCAAAGGCCGTCGCGGATTCC
>CAYQTU010000110.1:0-5078 GCA_964420575.1 uncultured bacterium | reverse complement strand
AATCCGGCTTTCATCCCCGCCGACATCTTCGACGCTAAGGACAATCGCCCCGGCAAGCGGATAACTCGAAAGAGTGCTAAGCGTAATCCCGCCCGCAATATCAACCACCGGCACTCTCGCCGTCGTTTCAATCGCAGTCGTTCCATAGGGAATGTCGGCCGAATTCACGTGCAACTGTCCCATGGAATCCCAAATCCCATTGATCCCGATCAGCGTATCTTTAGGGTTCACGCTTTGATTAATAATTTCGAAACCGAGTTTTATCGCTCTGGCGGTCACCACTTGCGGAAGATTCTCATTTTTCGAGGCGTTCATCTTCCGAACCGGGGTATAAATCTTTTGATAAGCATCCGCGCCAAGATTGGGCAAGAATTGGATCCCCACCAGAACCACTTCATCTCCTAAGGAATAAACCCCCAACAACTGATCTTTTGTCTCCGGATTTGCATAGACCGCATAGAAACTTCTCGCTTGATCAAAAGGCTTGGTCGCCACATTGGCCGTATATGACGGCTCACGGATCCCGCGGGCATTCAATTCCGCCTCACGGGCAAACCGTGCGGCATTCGAAACTGCAAGGTATCTTCCGATCTTTACCGGCATTCGCAACTGCTTCATGGTTTCTAGAGCTTCGTGCGTTCCTGGATAGAAAGGATTGGTTCCCACAGGCCGGTTAAACCGTTCCATCCACTGTTCATTCACCACGATTTCGCTATAAGGTTGAACATGAGCAAATGTCAAAGCCCTGGATTCCGGACGGGTCGGTGGTTCTTCAGACTCCCCTTCATCCGCAGGAGCGCTCCGAGTTTTAGGCTCTTCCGGAAGCCATTGCTCTTCTCCTTCTTGTTTTACAGGCCCTTCCTGTGGCGCAGGGCCTTCTTGTTGCACAGGGCCTTCTTGCGGCGCAGGGCCTTCTTGCGGCGCAGGGCCTTCTTGCGGCGCAGGTCTTTCTTGTGGCGCAGGTCCTTCTTGTGGCGCAGGTCTTTCTTGTTGCGCGGATGATTTCCCTGCTCGCTCCGCCGCAAAAGCTTCGATCTCCTTCTGTTCATTTTCAAGACCCACCCTGAAAATTTCCGCTTCACGTCTTAAAACCGGAATGTGATGCCAACTCAGATGATTTGTTTTGCGAAGTTCTTCAATCTGAGTATTGATCGTTGTTTGGTCTTTAAGGTCGTTAAGGCGGCCCCCTTTCCATTCATTTCTCATCCAAATCAGCAACTCTTTGTGCGCAAGCAGTCCTTTTTGGCCGGAATTCAATAAAAGGTATTCATCGATAAGAAGATCCACATTGGTATTGATCTCTTTTTCCGGTTTTTCGAGATTGAGCAAGTACCATTCCGTAAAATCTTTCATCGGACGCCCCGTAAAGAAACCGTGGATCCAGTGAACGATCCCCACCGCATAGCCTAAGGTTCCTTCAATGATCGCGCTGAAAACGATCGCATTGAACGGTAATGCAAAATACCACGGCACTCTTAACATTTCCCCATAGGTCAATGCCTGAAATGCGGTACCAATCGCCGTTCCTCCATCGCCCATGGGCACGAAAAATCCTAAAAGGGGCATGCCCGTGATCCCGGGGAGAACAAAAGTCGTCAGATAAGCCGCCACCATAAAACTAATCCCTAAAGCAATGGAAATCCCGACGGTCCAATTCGATTTGACAACGGGCGGAAAGACTCCAGTTTGTGTCTTATGCGGCATCAAAAACCCGTTGATAAAGGAAACCCCTGGGCCAAAGAACCAGGATGCAATGAGGATCGTCGAGGCCCTTAAAACCAAAGCGGCAGGAATCCACGTCGCAAGATGTAAGGCAAAAAACCCGATAAGCGGTAAAGCGATCATTAGCCCGACTGAATCAATGATCTGACGGTAAGTTTTTAATGAAAACTCCCCTTTAGCACGGCTTTGCACAGCTTTCCATCCGCCATGCATTTGCATCACAAGCGGGATAAGCCCTAAAAGAAGACCGCTTGAAAGCCCGATTATTTTGATCCCCAAGGAAGTGAAAATCGCTGCCACGATCGGATAAGACATGAGAAGCGGGAACGCCGGCACTGTGATCATGACGATCATGATCGAGGTTGCCAAGGACAAACGGTTCTTGATCAAGAAAGCCGTTAAAGGATGCGTTTTTTCCCGTTCATCGAATGAAGGCCATGTCCCTTGGGTCTTTTGTCCCGTCACATGACCTCGGATCTGCTGCCAAACACCGTAAAATCCCCAGAAAACGGCAATAGGCTTAGTTAAAAGCTTTTGAATGAACATACTGGTCGTTGTCCCGAATTCTTTGACCGCGATCGGGATATCATGGAAGACAAAAATAAAGGTGTTTTTCACAAGAGCCCAAAGGCGGTAATCCTGACGGATCCTGTCCTTCAGCTGGCCTTCATATGCAACCACATGAGTTCCAAAAGTTGACCATTTTGAAGTAAACTTCTCGGCCGGGACATAAGGCGGATGGATCACAGCCTTCATACGATTCATGAAAGGCCCTGTGATCTTGGCATGCAATAAAAGGATCATGATCGTCATAAAGAGCAGTTCCCCAAGGAACGGGAAAGAAGTTTCCAATTCTCCTGGATTTTTCATGGCATAGAACGTAATAAAGAGCTGGAATCCCCAGACCGCATCCGAAAAAAGACCACGGATCACGTGCCCTTCGGCATATTCTCCTCGGGGCGGAACCTTCGGCAAGTTCACTTCTTCCAGTTTGCGCATCGCTTCGATAGCTTTTGCGGCCTTCTCAGGATCGTTCATATCCACAGAAGTCCGCATTCGGTGAACCGCCGCGGTCACTAATCCAAAGAAAACAGCACCCAAAGCAAGAGCTAAACCCAGCATAAAATTCGAGAGCACAAAAAATCCAACAAGAGCGATACCGGCCAAAAGTACGGTTGCCGTCAAGTATAAGCGTTCATACCGGGGAAGATTCTTCATAACTTCGATTACCGGGGTATGAAAGATCACCGTATTCCTGGAATCGAAAGTCGGGCCCCACTTATCCTCATCCCGCTTGATGTCATCCAGGTCGCTTGACGGTGTTGCTTCATGGATCTGAAGACCCGGATCCGAAATATAATTGACACGTCCAAAAATACCGCGGAAAGCGTCTTCGCTCTGGAGAAAGCCCCGGTCCGGAGGATACATGTCCTGATAAGCGTTATTCACGATCTCGGCTTCCCAAAGAAGCTTAACTCGGCCGTAATATTTTCCGAAGGAACGGATACCCCCCTCAGCGCGGGCGCTAGCACGTTGGTTAAAATTACCCAGTGCCCAGTTCGCAAAATTCTTGATATACCCATACATGGTCTTTGCGGCATTGTAGAATTTAATAGGAATCTGCCAAATACCATAGTCATCATTCATGGTATTGATCATGACAAGGTCCGTGATCCAATCCGTGTAGTTGTCCGCATCCAGAATATTGAAATTGGTCAAAAGCGGGCCTTGAGTCCCGTCTTCATTGCGAAGACGTTTTAAGTTTTCGACCCCCGTCCGAGTACCAAGAATGCCGGCATCTGCTCCTTGATCTACGCCTTTCTCATTTACCCCGTGTTGACCGCCCACAAAAACTAGTCCATTTATCTCACTTATCTTAAGTTCACTCATCCGCTTCGACGTATCGATCCCAAAGATCCAGTCTTTCGTCAACGGGTCAGTATCTTCCGGGGCCATAAAAAGCCATTTGAAGAATTTGAAAAAGTTGTGCGGCTTGGCGATCCCTTTCATTTGCATCACAATAAAACGGTCTTTGACATGCTGCGGGATATTGGGATTATTATAAAGTTCATGACGCAAGATATCTTCGTAATGCCCATAGGTATCATACAAATTATCAACCGCCTGCAATACTAAAAGCGCAATATAATTCGGCGAATTGATCTCGGTTAAATTCGCGATATTCTTCCGGATCACGTTCCGGAGCTGATCGTCGTCTACAGGCCGCAGAGGGTTGATTGCCACAAAGCTCTTATCGTCAGTGATGTCTTCGGGGCGGATCGGAGATTTGCTCAATTTCTTCCAGGAATCAAAAAGGCTATAGATCATGAACTTCCCGGCGTAAATATCCACGATGATCTTAACAAGATAGTAGAACGTCAGCATATAAAGCGCTAAGGTCACAGGATTAAAGAAGCTGAAGTTGAAAACCAACATCGCGACCATTCCCATAAAGGATGTCCCTAAAGCAAGCCCTATATGGAAGGGCAAATGTTGCGTAAAAATAATCCGCTTTTCTTTTTGTTCATCGGCACGTTCCTTCAGACTGCGGGCCTCCGGCCGTTGCCCTGCCGTACCAATCTGGGGGGCTTTTGCACCAGCGCCCGGTGAAGTCACGCGAGCCGCAGCAAGCTTATATTCCTTTTTCTGCCAAGGTTTATGCTTCAGAAGTCCGATGACATAAAGGATGGTCCAAACAAGCGTAAAGGCCAAAGCACCGACCCCTGCAAGCGTAAGATTGCTATCAATCCCCGATTTCGCAAGCATCCGCACCATCCACGGGGCCCGTTCATCAATTTTGATCCGATCCTTATAAACCCAACTCCAACGCCACCGTTCGAACCAATTCGTATTTTTAAGCCAGATCTCCGGGGATATCTCTTCGCGCAATCTATTCTCAATAGCTTGTTTTCGGGCAGCATTTAAAGACCGCTCTAAGGTCTCTACTTTTTCCTCGGAATACCCGAACGATCTCGCAAGGTTCAGAATGCGGCGGCTATCCGGATTTAAACGGTCCGCCAATATCAACCATTCTTTAGCGCTCACTTCGGTGAAAAGATCATAAGTCCCGCGAGGCGCTTTACGTTTATCCGAGAATTTAGACATAGCCACGTCCTCGGCTTGGGCTTGCTGGATGGTTTCGATCATCCTCAGCAATTGATCCACCAGCAACTTAAAACTCGCAGGCGGAACATTTCGGTCCTGCATCGCTTTGATAATGCTTTCACGGGTTTTTGCATCAAGATCATTTTTTACCCCGGCTTGCATTCCCTCAAGCGCCTTTGTGAGCCTGTCCATTTCAGCTTCAACGGTTGTCTGAACCTCCGCAGGGGCATAAGTCTCTTTAACGGGATTTT
>CAYQTU010000109.1:0-5180 GCA_964420575.1 uncultured bacterium | reverse complement strand
TATTTCTTCAAGGATCGCGTAATCTCTGCCGGCACGCTTCACCATAGCCTGTCTTTGTTCAGGCGTAAACCCGGCAGCAAGTTGGTGACCATATTCGTGCACCAGTTGTTCCGTCAGCTCTTCTTTTGTGAGTTTTTGGGTATAAACAAGAGAGCCTGTCGCATTGAAATAATTCTTTACGGGTGTTTTCGAAGAATTCAGCTGAACTAATCCCGGCTCTCGGGAATAATTCTGGAATGCAATAGAATCCGCGCTCTGGATCGGTTTCCCGGTCGCTGGATTTTTCACGGTCCGAAGCATTTGGAAAGCCGCTTCGGGAATGCTGACAAATGTAAATCCAAAATCTGCCGGGAAATGATGGATCCTGGAAATCGCAGCAAGTTCCGGCACATCCTTCAGTTCTTTAACTTCCAAGACTGAGCCTTCCAATAATTTGAGGAACCGGGCCCATTCATCATCCGTAAATGCACTGCGATATGGGCCAGCAACAAGATCCGCCACGATCAGAATCTTGTCATCTTCCGTCATCCGACTCAGTTGCTGACGAGCATTAGGGATATTTTCTGCAACATACTTGGCCCGTTCAAAAAGAGCTTGCGCTTCCTCAACGGTCAAACGCTGACGAACCTCTTCCGAAGGCAAGGTAAAAACAGGTTCATAAGAACGCGCCAGAATCTCAGCGCGCAGTGACGCTTTCTCTTTAATCGATGGCGTCGTTTTTACTAAAGCATCGCTCAGACGTTTAATAAAAGATTCTACGGCCTTTTCTCTGGCTTTACGGGTTTTCCTTCCCTCGCGGTCCATTAGATTATTCCAAAAAGCTGTAAGACCGTATTGTTTAATGATCTGGATATCTTCAGGAAGGATATCCGAAGACTTACCTACGCGAAGCTTTCCACCCTCATATTGATTCACAATCAGCTTGTTCGCTTCATCCACCGCGATATCGTCCCCTTCCGCAAAAGCAAGAAGTACGTTTCTGGCAAGACGGAGCGTTTTAGCGGTCGTATAGCTGACGCGGACATTCTGACCGATATCAGCAGTTTGGGTCACATTCACGGAGCGCACATGTGCCCCGGCTCCAATTTGGCCGGAATTAATATGAGAACCTTCAACGATAACCCCAGGCTCTACCCTCACACCATCTCCAATCTCTGAAGAGATCAGAATGCTTCCGGCAGCGACCATCGCATCACCGCTTGTGACCGTTCCAATTTCGATAACGCCTTTTTCCGTGATCTTAACTGGATTCCCTTGATAGGTCTTTCCATTTCCGGCTTCCAATGTTTTCAGGATGCGGTAATATTCTTCGGAAACTTCCGCCATCGAATCTGAAACAACAACTAAACCCTCAGCCGTGACCATCGCGCTGTAGTAGAAACCGTTCGAGGCCCGCATCAGCCCTACTGTCTTGCCTTCTGCCTTTAAGGAATCAGCGAAATCTTTCACGTCTTGCGGAATTTGACGATTTTCAATCTCACGTTCCAAGGCTTCATTGAACTGGCTTTGATTGACCGTTAGGGTCCGGGCTTCACGTTCACGGGCTAACTGTTGCTGCATGATTTCAAAATCTTTATAAGTTCTTTGCAGAGTAACGCCTTTGCCAATAGCCACTCCGAATACTTCGCCAAAGGAAACAGTCCCCGCCGGCACTCCCTCAGCCGCTTCCACAGCAACCACTTGCATTGATCTGCGAATGAGCTCGAGTCCGGATTTTCTCAAAGATGCTTGAGCCTCGTAATAAGCTTCATCCGCCGCTCTTGCTTCTGCCATACGCACTCCGTCGCGGATCTCTTTAGCTTTATTATCCTGGATTGCCGTTACGGCTTTTTCAATATAACGGTTGAGCCCATCACGCGTGAGCTCTCCTTTTTCAAGGACCTGTCGGGAATCTTTAATCATCTGCTGAACCGCCCGGCTGAACGCCCGTTCATAAGCACGACGATTTTTAGCGGTTGAAGCGGCTTTTTGAATCGTTACAAAGAATTGTCCAAGCGCATCTCCGATCCGCTCCTCTAAAGCAGCAGAGGCATATTGATCAACGATCATTTTTTCAAGAACCGTCCGGAAAAGCGAGGCATCCCGTGTTCCGACCTGGTCGATCTGGAATTTGAAACCAAAAGTCTCTTCTAAAGCACGGCTCAGCCCACTAAGATCCCAGTTGTCGGCATGAATAAATTGCTCAAACATTTCATCTAAACGTCTGGACACCGCTTCAGGGGTCCCTTCGATATAGCTTCTTCGGATATCTCTGGAGATCTGCTCTTTAAATTGATCTAGGATCGGCTTCACCAAGAGCTGGGCCTCATAGAGCCGATCGCTCCGCCGCGTCGCTTCCCGCAATACGGTCGCACTCTGTTTTTCAACCGAACGTTGAGCCGCTCTAAAGATCCATTCCCCAAGATTCACCGTCCACTTCTTAAATCCCAGGTTAATATTAAGAGTTTTGTTGAATCCCCAAACTACCACTTGAGCTAATGCGCGTTGATAAATATTCCCGGACATCAGCCCCCGAACAAGGAATCGATAATCCGAAGAATCCTTGTCCACACTAAGCAAGGTGTAGGAATCCCCTTTCGCTCCTTGACGGGCCGCTCGCCCACTGGCCTGCATATCGGTCCGCAGTGAATCATTAATGCCATAATTAACCTGCAACAAGCCGCCGGAACGACTGGCTTCTGATTGTGCCTTGACTTCAATATCGGTGCCGCGTCCCGCAATATTGGTCGCGATTGTCACACCGCCTTTAGCGGCCTCTTTTACAAACCGTCGCTCACTTAATTCATTTTCTGCATTAAAGACCCGTATCATATTCTTAAGCTCATAACCTAACTTAGGCTGCGTCTTGATCCACTCTTGATATTCAGGCAGACTCAAGATCTCCCGCTCAAGTTTTTGAGCCAATGTATTGCTCTCGGTCATTGTCGCAGTATTAATCAAAATCGGACGTCCTGCTTTCAAACCATCTACAACCAATTTCGCAAGGCGGTGGATCCGCTCAGCCTCAGTAGAAAAGACCTCAACATGGTCCTCGCGACGCATCACGTTGTGACGAGGAACTTGTTGGGTTTTGAGATCATAAAGATGCTTAAAGAGTCCTTTAGCTTGCCCCTGGGTCGCCGTACCGGTCATACCCGAAACCTTCCCATGCTCGCGTACAACGTCACGCGCGCTCACACTGGAAGTCGTCCGGTTTTCTCCGCGGACCAAGATCATCGCTTGAGGATCAACGGTCTTCCCTTCTTTAATCTGACTTAAAAGTTCTTTTGCTTCAATCGCCTGATGAAGCCGGTTCAGACGCTGGCCTTCTTGGGTCACCCCGGTATCCCGGCTGACCAGCTTAATTTCATTGCCCTGCAGGTAATACTGGACATCCTTTTCGTAGATCAAAAGGGCCTGAACCGCGTCATTCAAATATTCCCGGCCTAAGTCTGTCAGCTCAACTTTTTCAGCTCCCTTTTCATCCCGTGTCGTCCTGACCAATTGAGCAACTTGTTCGGCCGTAAGTTTTACTCCTTTCGCACCTGAGATCTCAGATTGCTTAACCAACGCTTCTAAAAGCTTCCGAGCGGTCAGTTGTTCGCCGACTTGTGTCGCTGAAGCGGCACGGCCCGTTGCATCCTTTGCGGCATGGACCTGAGCCGTACCGGGGATCACTTTAGGTGGAGCACCTTGCTTGAATTCGAAGACTTCAACCCCCTTCTTAAAATCAGGATCTGTAACGATCGAAGCCATCAGCATGCGGATCGCAAGAACATCCTGGCTGGCCTCGCCTTGGCCGGAAGATCGGATGAATGACGTCATAGCCTGGTCGATCAAAACGCTATCGATTTCATCAATGATTACCGCGATCTTTGAAAATTCTCGGTCCACAATGCGCTGAGATTCTTCGCCGGGCTTAATTTCAAGAATATCGTTCGCTGTATCAAAAGCCCAGTTATTAATGCTGACATAGGTAATATGCTTCGCATATTCATCGTGCTTCTGAGTCCCGGTCATGCGGCTGGGTTTACGCTGAATAGTTTTCTGCGTAGAACCATCCGGAAGAACTAATTCAACCACCTTGGCATGCCCGTTAAGATCCCGTTCATAGTCATAATCCTGGACAAGACCCACGCTCCGGCCGACCAGATCGCCTACCTTCATACCTACATCAACATACGCATCGACCGCAGATGCATCTTTGGTCGTAACAATAAACGAACCTTTTTCAGTCAGGCTGCTCACGAGCGCGGTCAGGAAACCCACCACGGTTTTTCCTTCCCCTGTCGCCAATTCGGCAATGTTCCACCCGTAATTCATCACTAATGCCGCCATGATCTGCTCATTATGCAGGCTCGTAAACCCTTTGGTCATCGAAATCGCAACACTATAAAGCGCCATCGCATGGTTGCGGGTGGCATCATTCATCTTGCCATTTGCCGCTTTCACGCTTTCAACAAAGCCTTGGGTCTTTCGTGTAAAGAAATCCTGGGCCTTCGCATAAAGTTCGGCATTCTCCAAATCTTTAGCTTCCCGGATCCCTAAGGCTTTGAGCTCTTCACGATACTGGGCAGCAAGAGCTTGAATGGCATCGATCTCTTTTTGGAACAATCCCATTAGCCGCTCTTTTTCAAGCTTTTGAGCAATCAGGTTATATTCTTCGAAGATCGCATGCCCCGCTTCAGTGGCATAGATCGCGGTCAGAAGCTCAGCGCTGACTTCGGGGGCATTCAGTTTCGTCTTATCCGATTCGGTCATTCCCGATTCAGCATTTTGACGATCCTCAGCACTCAAGGCATTGATAGAAGCTTTAAAATCCCACTGTTCAAATTGCGTCTGCAATTTCGGATCAAGTTTTACCTGTGCTTTAACCTTATCCCATGACGAGTGTTCGATGATCGCCTGCATGTACTGCGCAAGTTCCTCATTGCTCAGCGAGCGGATCACCGCCAAAGGATCCTTGGAACGCGTAAGATTGCGCCAAGCGTTAGCCGCGAGGTCCCGAACGCCAAAGGTCCGGCTAGTGGCGGCTCGGTTTGCGGCGACCTGTTTTTCACGATGGTCCATCCGGCGGCCTAGCTCACGGGTCAGCCGTCTTTCATTAGAGCGGATACGGTCTTCAAGACGCTTAAGATTTTGATCTTTACTTTCTTTGAGCTTTGCACGCAGCTCAGCGACTTGCCTCATCCCTTCTAATC
>CAYQTU010000108.1:0-5204 GCA_964420575.1 uncultured bacterium | reverse complement strand
ACTAAAGGACGCCCGGAAAACCTGTCCTATGAGGCGATCCGGGACAGCAGCTTCGTTTCCCAGGAAAGTGATACCGTCTTCATGATCCGGAGAACGCCCAAACAGGGAGACGACGCGGCAGAGATGCGCGTGGAATTTCACCGGCGCACCGGCGTCATGGAAAGGATTATCCCCCTGGTGAAGGCGGATGGATACCTCCGCGAACGGGTTAACGTGACACCGAAGAACCAGGGCCGATATTAGGAAATGACCTCCGGGACTTTACGGGTCCAGGCGATCCGGAAGCGGGAGAAAGTTAACTCGACCGGAACGCGCACGCCCCAGGAGGAAGCACGTGGGACTGTGGCTCCCCGGCTCTCTTAACGAATCCTGATTTTCCGGACCGATAACAGTGTTAACTTCGCTTTTTCAATAGGTTAATCAAGGCGGGCATCAAATATCGTTGGGAAAACAGCGGATTTCTTGTCCGCCCTGACTGACGGGGAGTAATCGCGATGGAATGGGAAGCAACTGAAAGATGGTCGTGCCGCGGCATACCTGTTGATATGCGCCGCCGCTTTGTCGGGTCCTGCGTTTCTCTTGGGCTCCGTCCGGGGATGGTCTTGGCGAAGGTCATGGAGGAGCTTACCGACATCGAGACGTTGCGCGAATTCATGGAGGAGGAGCTTTCGCTCCGGGACATCCTGGAGGACTCCAGGGATGCCATGAAGGACCCCCTTGGTGATCTCCCGACCCCCTCCGGCCTCCTCAAAGGATTGCCTCGGTTTTGATGCTCCAGGGCCGTCAGGAGCGACGATCTACTTACCGGACAGGTCTTCCTTCGTCTTGGCTCATCCAAACGCTTCCGGGGCTTGGCGGAAAAAATTCTTTTCGCCGGCGGGCGGATTGTTCAAGTGTCTATTTCTCGGGGGAATCGGTATGTGCTGCCTCGAATAGACTATGTGTGTCAGATTTCTTCCGGCGCGACGTTGTCTTCACTGGGATGTCAAAAGCCCCCGCATCATCAAGCATCTTTGCTGACAGGGTTGGTCCCGAACATATTTTCTCCAACAGCACGGCCTGCTTGGGCTCAATTTCAACGAGTAGGCCGAGGACGTTGAGGACATTGATAAGTTCCGTGGTATATTCAGCGAGCCAATGATCGGGCTGGATGTCTCCCAGAGGCGAAGGGCGGCGACGGTCGCCGATGATCGGACGTTCGCGATTCGCCTTCCGGTAACTAAACCATTGCAGTAATACCTGTTTGCCTGACACTTCGTAGCCCCAAACCGCTGGCTCCACGTTTTCCACGTACCCGGTCCCCACCAACAGCCGCTTCTTTGTCACGTCATATTGAATCGTGTCTGGCATTGAGTCGGGTTCCTGAGGAATGGCTCCTTCCTTTGGAATCGTGGGTCTACCTTCCACCGGCATCCTGGGCGGCTTGGGGGGACGGCCGTTCGCCGGATCAACCATGCGTTCGCCGAAGGTATGCAGCCAAATGACAGTACGACCAAGGCGGACTGCTTCTGCGAAGATGTCTGCATCGGCCGTGAAGGGGATACGGAGCCCCGGTGTCGAAAGGTCGGTCTGGAAACGGGCCGTAAAGGCTGGGTGTGCTGCGGTCGCCGCAATATATGCCGTGACGTCCTCGGCGCTGACCTCGAATCCATATTGCTCAGACAAGAACTGGAGCAGTTTTAGCCGTACGTTAGAGTCACTGGCTTTCGAATCACGCCAGAGGGGGAAGACACGCCCACCAAAGGAACCTTTGTAATGATGAAGGTCTGGAATAAGCCCCGTGAAGGTTAGAGCAGGTCCACCAGTAGGCGACTCTTCGGTGAAGGCGGTAAGATAAAGCTGCCGATCAGATCGTGATTCCCACAACTCAGGGTTTGGTTGATTAATAAGCCGACTATCCGGGATGATCCACTGTCGGTCAAATGAGCGGAACCCGTAGGGGGCAGGTGGTATGCATGTGCCCATGTCATCAGCCACGGCAATCCCCCGTGGTTCATAACCCGCCAGAGGCGTCTTAACGACTTTGTTTGAATGCTTGTCGCCAAGCTTCCCACCTCGTATATGAGGATGAAAGAGATCCTCCTTTCTTTCTGAAGGTGCGGAAATGAGTGCCTCCCATCGTCGCTTTAGCGAGCCCGTATCTGGTGAGATGATCCAGGTGCGTCCCGGCATGACACCGGAGCCGTTGTAGATGAACAAATCTTCCATTGCTGGATAAGTGGCCCAGGCACCCGCTGAAGCAGGAAGGAAAGGGGCACGCCAATCCGAGGGGCATTTGATCCACTCTTGACCGGTCAGCGCAATTTTCTCAAGGGCGGCGAACTTCTCCGTTCGATTGCCGGTGGGTAGTGACTGAAAGAGAACCCCGGCGGGAACCTCTGGATTGCATTTGGCGGATCGTGAAGCAAGCACGATACAAACTGGTTGTTGGACTCCTTGGAAGATCCTCGTGTTAACTTCAGGCTGATGTCCTTCGGGGGAACAGTTGATTACCCAGATGTCATCACAAGTCCGGCGGAGGTAATCACGCATCTTCTGGAAGCCAGGACCGCTCAAGAAACCAGCCATGGTAATGAAACAGACGATTCCCGTCTTACTCCCTGGCCCATGGTCAAATACCTTCCATGTCGCCCAGCGCCAGAAAAAGACATACAGGTTGCGTAGGTGCTTGCTATGCGCACCCGCACCCCAGTCACGGGGCGGTGTCCACGCAGCTAACGGAGCCGACTTCGCTGACTCCGCGTTTTCGCCTTCGACCCAGCCACCAAGTCCCTTCGCTTTCTCCTTGTAGGGAGGATTCCCAATCACGACTGTAATCGTTTCATCGCGTTTGATCTTGTTGGCATCTTTGCGGGACTGGGCAATCGGTGCAAGTATTCCGGGGATCCACCCTTCTTCGTCGTCTGGATTTCCCAGCGTGTTCGTAACGAACATCCTAACAGGTGTCTTAGCTGATGAGTCTGTAAGGTTCACGATTTCGGCGAGGATTCGAAGCTGTGCGACTGCAAAGGGTCCCAGTTGGATCTCGAAGGCAATGAGCCGCTTTATTGCGGCGTTGATCGCTTCCTTCACGGCCCCTTCGCCCTCATCAGTCCTGACGGTTTCAGCAATCTTCCGCAATACTCCCAACATGAAAGTACCGGTTCCAGTGGCAGGGTCCGCCAGTGTCACTGTTGCAGAGGCAAGCCCGGCATGCTGCTTGAATCGGGTACTCCGCAACGCCTCATCCACTAGCCGAACCATGGCGCTGACGACCTCGGACGGTGTGTAATAAGAGCCGGTCTGTTTCTTCAGTTTGTTGTCATAGACCTCAAGAAAGTCCTCATAGAAATAGAGCCAAGCCTCTGGCTCTCCCTTACTGATGGTCGGCCAATGAACAGCGTCAAGTACGCGTACCAATGTCCCGAGTGATGTTTTGAGAGATGCCTGATTTTCAGCATCGTCCGTGAGCAGGCGGAGTGCTGCGCCGATCAACGAACTGGTGTGAGTTAACTCGCGGGCTACGTGTTCAAATCCGGTTGTGAGTTCGATATCCTTGGCGCGGGCCATCAGCAATCCGAACGTCACAGCTTGAGCGTAACCATCGGCAAAGCGCTCATCGGTCGCTTCAGGAAAGAGCAATTTCCGCCAGTCTACGGCCAGTGCCGTAAGAGCTTCGTTCTTCAGAGCCAACTGCTCGGTCACTTCATCTCGCAGTAACCGACAAAGACGGGCGCTGACGCGAGCCAACTCCTTTGCACTACGCGGGGGGATCGGTTCCCAACGGAGAAAATTATCAAATAGAGCCAACAAGCCCGGCGGAGCCTGGAGTTTGTTCCCCGATGATTCAATGTCACCAATCATCGAGACCACGGAATCTACCAGTTCCCCATCTTGCCACAGGCTGACCTGATTGCCATCTGTGTAAATCAGGTTTGGGAGCGAGCGTAGCCTTTCCCACTGTGCTTTGTCGTGTGAGTCTTTGAACCTTCGCGGATCGGCACCTTTGCCAGGCGCTTTTAGTTCGACGAATCCGACAAGAGCCTTGTTTACAGTGACGGCGTAATCGGGACGGGTTTTCAAGTCACTGATGGAAGATTCCCCCACGACACCAATAGCGGCTTCGGGAAAGCCGCAAAGCACAGCCAAGTCAAACAGCAACCGCTCGAACGGTGCACGTAGTTGTTCTTCTGGTTCCCCGCTTGCGCCTGGGTTCACCAGTTTGGCCTTTGCAGAGGCTCCGAATGTGGCAATAGCGGATTGAAGGGTCAGTTTCATCGAGGACTCCGTTTCGGATACAGGAATTGTCGGTTCACTCCTGCGGGCGCTCCTCTAAGCACTTCCCGCCCGTTTTCGCGTAAAGGTCCACGAGCTTGATAATCGCCTCGTTAATAGTGAGATTGCGTTTCTTGCACATCTCCTGGAAGTCGGAGAAGAAACGAGGCGGGATGTCCCGGACTGTCAGTTTGTAGCTCGTTGGCGGATCTCTATAAGTCATTTTGATAATCATCGTCCTTTCTGTCTCTTCTTGTTAATTTTCATTTCAACAACAGTATCTACTTTTTGTTTTGGAACGTAATGATCTCCAAGCACTTTAAATAAATCTGCTATTTGAAATAGCATGCCACTGAAGCCAGCCATATCACCATAAATTTCTTCAGTCGGGGCCATAAATTCTATGTTAAATGTTTCAACATTAACCAGCATAAATTTGAATGTTATTCTCTTATTGGTAGGTATTCCTTTATAAAGGAGTATATGGCTTGCTCCCATTGATTTTGATGCATTGCGAAGATCATCTGCATCAATAATTTTATTTGTACTTTTAGATAGTTTCAATGACCGTAGGGGATCTTTTGCCTTAAATGGAATAGGACTGTTGTTGATCCAAGAAGAAAAAAATGTCACATCGACGCATTCTTCCCCTGAAGCGTCACTACACATCATTAGTATTGATGAAATTGGAGTGATTTTGGATTGATTATACATCACTGTTGCTGCTGCTTCCGTGCTAAAAAGTAGAACCGAGAACGCAAGGAAAATGACTTTCTTCATTTTATACCTCCTTATGAGATACTTATCAGATAGTCGATTTCAAACACTTAAGTATGCGTCCAGTGTTCCTTTCCAAATTTCACCCCAAATGCATTAACATAATAGTGAAGTTCTTATCTAGTCGTCCCTGAAAAAGTGTAACATATTGTAATTATTGCTTTATTAATGGT
>CAYQTU010000107.1:485-5449 GCA_964420575.1 uncultured bacterium | reverse complement strand
ACGTCAAGCAGCTTGGATAGCCTATCAAAAAGAGTCTTCATATCAAAGGACGATTTCTTCAAGGGTTGACTGATACCGGCCACGACATGAAGCTTCTGATTTTGCGCTGTGGCAAGGATATAGACCAATTTTTGGTCGATTTTTTTTAAAAGATCGGAAATATTCCGTACCTCTTGGATATCCAGATCAGGCATCATCTTCACAATCACTGAACAGGATCCTGATTTTTTGGCTTCCGCAAGCAATTGAGGGATGTCTATATCACTTGAACTGCATGGAGAGCTTTGCGCTTTTTGCTTTTTTGCATTTTCCATCAGTTTAATGACCCGGGTAGGTACGTCGGCAACGCCGACTTTCAGAGTCTTAGCAATCTCCGAAAGTTGGTCCTGCATGGTTTGAACATAGCGCAAAGCTCCGGTTCCGGTAACCGCTTCGATACGGCGAACGCCACTTGCTACAGAAGATTCGGAAGTGATTAGCAAAAGACCGATCTGTCCGGTGCTGTTGCAATGGGTTCCTCCGCAAAGCTCTTTGCTGAAATCAGGGATTGAGATCATTCGGACACTCGACCCATACTTGTCGCCAAAAAAAGCGAGCGCCCCTTCTTTTTTGGCGGCCTCAATATTTTTTACTTCTTTCTGGACTTGTAGGTCTTTCAAGATCTGCTCATTGGCGATATTTTCGATCGTCCGGAGCTCCTCAAATGTCAGCGCGCGGCCGAATGAATAGTCGAAGCGGAAGCGGTCTGCCGCAACCATAGAGCCTAACTGACGTACGGATGTGCCAAGGGTTTTGCGCAATGCCGCATGTAAAAGATGAGTTGCGGTATGGTTGCGCATGACATTCGCCCTGAAATCCGGGTCGACAATTGCGTTCACAGTAAGGCCGTCCTTGAGCGATCCTTGAGCAATCTCTACTTGATGTAAAAAATATTTGTCCAGTTTTTGGGTGTCCAGAACCTTCAGCACAAGGTTTTTGGATTCGAGGATCCCCCGATCGCCGACCTGCCCCCCGCTCTCGGCATAAAACGGTGTTTGATCCAGGATCACAGTCGCTTTTTTATTGTCAGCCTGGAACCATAAGATCTTTGCTTGGGATTCCAGAGTGTCGTAGCCGAGGAAATCCGTGGCAGGAATGTTTGCCGGGATCTTTTCAAGATCGGATTTTGAAAAAATTTCGGTGCTGATCTTTGTCGATTCTTTTGACCGTTTACGCTGCTCCGTCATGAGTTTTTCAAACCCTTTCTGGTCGATCTTGAAACCATTATCATTTGCGATCTGAGAAGTGAGCTCCCCGGGGAATCCGTAGGTGTCATAAAGCTCAAAGACCTTTTTAGCAGGGATAACTTCTTCACCTTCTTTTTTTAGTTCTTTGAGACACACATTAAGAATCGTAACACCCACATCCAAAGTTTCAAGAAAACGTTTTTCTTCAGCTTCAATGGTTTCCCTAATCATATTTTCATTATCTTCCAGATCCGGGTAAGCCGATTTCATTGTTTCGATTACGCCCCGAACAGCCGTATATAAAAACGGTTTTCGGTTTTTCCAATCAGGATCTAACTGATGAGCAAGCCATACACTACGACGGATGAGCTTACGAATAACATAGCCGCGTCCTTCATTGGACGGAACCACGCCGTCATTGATTGCGAAAACTACAGCACGTAAGTGGTCAGAAATGGGATAAAGCTGTTTTTTATCCAACGAACAACTATATTTTTTTTCATCTTCCAGATCAATCCCTGTATGACCGGAGGCAATTGCAGTCCAAACTGCAGTGTTTATCGATTCAAAACTATCGATCTCAAAATTTGAAGATCTCCCCTGAAGGACACAGGCCAACCGCTCAAGCCCCATGCCGGTGTCGATATTTTTATTTTTTAACGGAACAAGCTTTCCCCCGTCTTGGCGGTCAAACTGCGTGAACACGAGATTCCAGATCTCCGCATACTTTCCGGAATCATCAATCGGTGTTCCCCGGATCTTCGGGTTTTGATCAAAATAAATTTCGGAACAAGGGCCGCAGGGACCATTGGGGCCGTCTTTAGGAGCATTGGAAGGCCAAAAATTCGATTTATCTCCACAACGGTAGATCCAATCTTCCGGCAGGCCGATCGCGTTGCGCCAGATCGCAAAGGCTTCGTCATCTTTTTCGTGAATGGTAACGCGAAGCCTTTCTTTGGGGATTCCCAAGGTCTGGGTGAGGAATTCCCAAGCCCATGCAATGGCTTCTTTTTTAAAATAATCCCCGAAGGAGAAATTACCCAGCATTTCGAAAAACGAGTGATGGTAAGGGGTTCGGCCAACCTCGTCGAGATCGCCCGTCCTGAGGCATTTTTGGGAGGTTGCCGCCCGTTTTAAATCCTTTTTGACCCCCAGAAAATAGTCCTTGAACTGGTTCATTCCAGCCCCGGTAAAAAGAAGGGACGGGTCATTTTGAGGTACCAGAGAATCACTGGGAAGGACCGAATGTTCTTTAGATTTAAAAAAATCCAAAAAAGCTTTCCGGATCTCATCGGTTGTCATGTTTTTTTTCATAAATAGTTTTAAATTTCAGAAGGGCCGGCTTTCCGGGTGATTCGAGAAAGCACATCCTGAGCGATCTGAAAATCATATCCTTTCCGGATTAAAAAATCATAAAGGCGTTTACGTCTTTTTTCCAGAGGTAATTTTGAGCTCTGCTCCCATTTCCACCGTGCTAATTCCAAGGCCCTCTGGGTCTCCTGATCAGAATCAAGGGTTCCCAAGATCTGATTCTGTAAAGCGGAATGGACCCCTTTTCTTTTAAGTTCGAAAGCGATCCGATGTTTTCCTGCACCTTTGACGTTTTGCAATCGCGAGACTAGATTTTTTGCATAAGCCAGATCGTCCAAAATCCCTTGCTCGGCAAGGTTTTTTAAGGCGGCCTGAATGGCAAAAATCGGATAGCCTTTTGCCTCAAGCTTTCTGCGAAGCTCTTGCTTGGTCTTTGGGCTTGCGGCCAAAAACCTCAGCGAAGTGATCATGGCCTGCTTGATTTGTTCGTCCTGTTGATTATCCATAAGACGAAAAAACGCTTCGAAAAGCCGCGGCATTTTTTCGGATCGAGGTTGGGCAGATTTTATTCTGCAGCAACGGCGGCCGTTTCTCCTGCTTCAACTTTCTCCAAGATCTTTTGTTGGATCTCTTCCAAAAGCTTAGGATTTTCTTTCAGGAATGCCCGAGCCGCATCTTTACCTTGCCCGAGCTTTTCACCATTATAAGCCAGCCAAGTTCCGGATTTTTCGATCACCTGGTAGAGCGTTCCCAGTTCAACGATATTGGATGACCTCGAAATCCCCTCCGAGAAGAGAATGTCAAACTCAGCTTGCCGGAAAGGCGCTGCCACTTTATTTTTGACGACTTTAACCCGGACACGATTGCCGATGATTTCTTCGCCCTTTTTCAAGCTTGCGATCCTTCGAATATCAAGCCGCATGGAGGCATAGAATTTCAAAGCCTTACCGCCCGGAGTGGTTTCCGGGTTGCCGAACATGACGCCGATCTTCTCGCGAAGCTGGTTGATAAAAATAATGCATGTCTTCGATTTGTTGATGATCGCGGTGAGTTTGCGCATCGCTTGAGACATTAAACGAGCTTGGAGGCCCATTTGTGATTGCCCCATTTCCCCTTCAATTTCTGCTTGTGGTACAAGGGCGGCAACGGAATCTACCACGATCAAGTCGACCGCGTTAGAACGAACTAGCATTTCGGCGATCTGAAGCGCTTGTTCACCTGAGTCTGGCTGCGAGATCAATAGATCGTCGACCTTGACCCCTATTTTCTGCGCATATTGGGGATCTAAGGCATGTTCCGCATCGATAAAGGCGGCCACGCCTCCCGAAGCTTGAATCCTGGCGATAATGTTCAGCGTTAGCGTGGTTTTACCACTTGATTCTGGGCCGTAGATTTCGACGATGCGCCCTCGAGGAACGCCGCCAATCCCTGTTGCAATATCTAAGCTTAGAGCACCCGTAGGGATTGCTTTAACATTTTCATGGTGACTGTCACCGAGTTTCATGATGGATCCCTTACCAAATTGCTTTTCGATCTGCTGAAGGGTCAGCTCAAGGGCTTTCTGTTTTTCTGAGATCTTTTTGGATTCTGGCAGGGTATTTTTTTCTGTTTTTTTAGACATATTTTTTCTCCTTTATGAGTTCGGGAATGGCCAATTTTATCGGGCTAGCGAGGTTCTGTAAAGACAATTCCCAAGCGTTAAGTATTCATATTTTGAATATTATATATGATTTTATTTAAATCTCAAGAAAAGACTTAAAACAACTTTTTTTCGGTTTTTCGGAGGAGGCGTTGAATGTTGGCCCGGTGGGTGTAAAAGATAAACAGGGCAAGGAAAATGCTGATCGGAAGCAGTAATTTGAGGTCTGGCGAGTGTGCATAACTCCACCCCACCATCATGGGAAAAACTATAGCTGCAACAAGAGAAGAGATCGAAATAATATGGGTGAGAGTGAAGATGAGAATCCAGATCCCGAAAGTGATTAGCGTAGGAAGCCAGCAAATAGCTAAAAAAACGCCTAAAGAAGTAGCAACTCCTTTTCCGCCGTGGAATTTAAGCCAGAATGAAAAACTATGGCCTAAAATTGCAATAATGCCGAGAGCTAAAGAAAAAGCAAGCGGAAGATGTTCAAAGCCAAAGAAGAACGGCAAACGGCAAGCCAAATAGCCTTTTAAAGCATCCAGTAAAAGGACCGTAATGCCCCATTTTTTTCCGACCACCCGAAAAACATTGGTCGCCCCGATATTACCGCTGCCATGTTGACGAATATCGATCCCCTTAAGCCTTCCCGCAAAAAGTCCGAACGGCAGCGAGCCGAGAAGATAAGCCGCGAGCATGAACAAAAAAAAGATAGCCAGGTTCATTGGATAATTTTTAAGCCTCTCGTAACGTATACGATCCCGGAAATAATTGTTAAAAAGCCCGTC
>CAYQTU010000107.1:0-475 GCA_964420575.1 uncultured bacterium | reverse complement strand
CGTCAGATATCCCATGGCCCGAGAAATGGGTAATTCTAATAGCACAAAGATCAAAAGCAACATCTGAAATACGGTGGTCCATTTCCCCAAACGGTTCGGTTTGATCTCGATCTTAAGGGAAAAGAACGTGATCACAAAAAATCCAAACAGAAGAATAAGGTCACGAAAAATAATCGTAACGGTGACCCATAATGGGGGGTGGAACGGTAAAGCCTTGACGAAGATCAACCCTAAATAACCGCTAATGAGAAGCAGCTTGTCGGCCAAAGGATCCAGGAGTTCCCCGATAGGGGTTCGCTGTTTTAAAAAACGTGCCAGGATACCGTCAAGGGCATCGGTGATTGCAGCAAAGATAAAAATCGCAAGAGCCAACCAACGTAAATTCTCTTTCCCGGGTCCATATGAAACAAGGGCAGTGAAAAAACACGGGGTAAGAACGATCCGAAGCAGAGTCAGATAATTAGGGATGCTCAAG
>CAYQTU010000106.1:0-5594 GCA_964420575.1 uncultured bacterium | reverse complement strand
ATCTTGGCGAAATCCCTAACCCTATGACCCAGCAAAAAGAAGTTCAACTGGAAGCCGCAAAAGAAACGATCGATCTCTTGATCGAGCTTAAAGGAAAGACTCTTGGGAATCTAAGCTCCGAAGAGCAGGAAATTTTTGAATCCCTCTTAACCCAGCTTCAGCTCAAATTTGCTCAGCATGTATGAAATCAAACCTTGGTAAGATCATCCGCTTCGCGATCAGTTTTGGTGCTATCGGGCTTGTTCTCTATAGTGTGCGCGGGAAACTCCATGAGTCCTGGGCGATTCTCCGTCATGACGTTCTGTGGGGATGGTTTGCGACTGCGATCGTTACTTATTTTATCGCATTAGCCGTTCTTGCGGTTCGGTTACAGTGGGTTTTTAGGGTCCAGAATATCCTGGTGACCTTCCGGGAGTCTTTCTATTTAGGGTTTGTAGGACTTTTTTATAACCTCATGCTTCCTTCTGCTGTCGGGGGCGATCTCGCGAAAGCTTTTTATGCGTATAAGCATTCCGGGAAAAAGATCGAATCTCTAACCTCGGTTCTTCTGGACCGGATCCTGGGATTCGTTGCTCTGATCATTATGGCGATTTTGGGTTTATGGTATTTCAGCAAGGAAGTTCAGAGCCCCTACGTCAACTATTCCGTTTACGGGGCCTTCGGTTTTTTAACTTTTTTCGCGGTTTTTTTCTGGAGCAAACGCTTTGCCAAACTTTTCCGCTGGGCGCTGATACTTGTGCCGGGTGAAAAAATGAAAAACCGGTTCCGGGAAATTTATCATGCCATCTATGGTTATCGCCATCATCGCGGGCCGGTGGCCGTGGCGATCCTGCTTTCATTTTTAGGGCAATGTCTTTTCGTGACGACGCATTATTGGCTTGCATTAAGTTTGGGGGCTGATATTATTTTTTGGAAATTTTTCATCCTTGTGCCGGTGATCTCCATCGTGTCGATGGCTCCGTCGCTTGGCGGACTGGGGGTCCGGGAAGCGAGCGCGCTTTATCTTTTTAGCCGTTACCTGACAACGGAGCGGGCGCTGGCTTTGACGCTTCTTGTGGATTTGTTGATTTATATCTTTAGTATCGGTTCCGGCATTTTATATGCGTTTAAAGGTGGCCTGGGACAGACCGATAAAGCCGAAATGGAAATGATGAAATCTTCCGTGTAATCAGTTACAATTATGGCTTGAGGAAAAGCATTATGAAAAAAATACTTGTTATTCATGGCCCTAATCTGCAGCTTTTGGGAGAGCGGGAAGTTTCGATTTACGGGAAAGTGACCCTGAAGCAGATCAATGAAGCTTTGTTGAAAGAAGCAAAAGTGCTTGGCGTTCAGCTCGAGATTGAACAAAGCAATCACGAGGGGGCGATTGTGGATAGGATCGGGAATGCCCGTAAGGATTTTTCCGGCATATTGATCAATCCGGCGGCTTATACGCACACAAGCGTTGCGATCCGCGATGCGTTGGCGGCTTCGGGGCTCCCTGCCGTCGAAGTGCATTTGAGCCATATTTATAAACGCGAAGATTTCCGAAAGCAATCGTTAACTGCCCCGGCCTGTATGGCGCAAGTCACTGGATTTGGATGTGAAAGCTATCTCTTAGGATTGCGCGGTTTGGTGGGTATTTGTACACAGAAAAAAAAGAAAAAAAGTTAATTTTGAGAGGATAATCCATGAACATCAAAGAAATCCGGGAATTATTAGAACTTATGGCCGAGCATCATGTTTCGGAAATTGAAATCGAAAAAGAAAATGCGAAGATCAAACTTCGTAAATTGCCGGATGGCCGGATAACGATGGATCAAGGGCATCCGATGGGTGCGGTTTTGACGCCTATGCCTGCGGTCCTTCCTGCCACTGCGGTTCCTCAGGCGGTTGCTGCGCAGCCGGTTGCTCCTGTTTCGGAGGAAGGGATTATAGTTGTAAAATCCCCGATGGTGGGGACTTTTTATGCAGCTCCGGCCCCCGATCAGCCCCCTTATGTTACGGTGAATCAGGCGATCAAGGAAGGGGATGTGCTCTGTATCATTGAAGCAATGAAATTGATGAATGAGATCAAAGCCGAAGTGGGTGGTACCCTTGTCGAAATCTTGGTCCAGAACGGGCAAACCGTTGAATATGACCAACCGATCATGAAGATCCGAAAAAGCTAACCCTCAATCTCTAAACCGAACCCATTAATTAAGCGAGAGAATTATGTTTTCCAAAATTTTGATAGCAAATCGTGGAGAAATCGCAATTCGGGTGATCCGGGCATGCCGGGAGTTGGGGATCCAGACCGTAGCTGTTTTTTCAAAGGCGGATCGTGATTCGCTGCATGTTCAATTGGCGGACGATGCCATCTGTATCGGAGAGGCGCCTTCTTCCGAGAGCTACCTGAATATTCCTTCACTGATCTCTGCGGCCGAGATCGCGGATGTTGAAGCTATCCATCCGGGATACGGGTTCCTGGCGGAAAACGCTCACTTTGCGGAAATTTGTGAGTCTTGCCAGATTAAATTTATCGGCCCAAGGCCTGAGAGTATCCGCCTGGCCGGAGATAAATCGGTGGCTCGTCAGGAAATGAAAAAGGCCGGGGTTCCGATCATTCCCGGGAGCAAGGGAACGATCCGGGATCAGGAAGAGGCTTTGCGTCTTGCAAAAAAATTAGGCTATCCGGTTATTGTTAAAGCATCGGCAGGCGGTGGCGGAAAAGGGATCAAGATCGCCCATAATGACGGGAAATTGATCAGCGCTTTTTTGACCGCTCAGACGGAAGCGGAAGCGGCTTTTGGCAATCGTGATGTTTATATCGAGAAATGCATTATGGAGCCGCGCCATATTGAAGTTCAGATTATGGCGGATAGTTTCGGGAATGTTGTGCATCTGGGGGAAAGAGACTGTTCGGTCCAAAGGCGGCATCAGAAATTGATCGAAGAATCCCCGGCTCCTGGGGTCAGCGCAAAGCTCCGTCGAAAGATCGGGGATGCTGCGATCCGGGCCGCCAAGGCGTTTAAATATGAGAATGCGGGTACGATCGAATTCCTCTTGGATGGGGATGAGAATTTTTATTTTATGGAAATGAACACGCGATTACAGGTCGAACATCCGGTTACGGAGTTGGTAACACGCTTTGACCTTGTCAAAGAACAGCTGCGCGTGGCGGCAGGTGAAAAACTGAGCTTCACGCAAGAGGATGTGGATATCCAAGGGCATGCGATCGAATGTCGGATTAACGCTGAGGACCCAGACAATCAGTTCATGCCGTGTCCTGGACGGATTGAAACCTGGCAAATGCCGGGTGGTCCGCATGTCCGTGTGGATAGCCATGGGTATGCAGGTTATATGATCCCGCCCTTTTATGACTCTATGTTAGCCAAATTGATCGTTCATGGAGAAGACCGCCATGAAGCCATCAGCATTATGCTTCGTGCGCTCCGGGAAATGAAAATCGCCCCGATCAAAAATACCATCCCTCTTCATGAAAAGATTTTAAACCACCCGAAATTCCGCCAGGGCGGCATCAATACCAAATTCATCGAATCGATTCTAAGCCCGACGGGCAAGATAGAGACCCCGGAGGAAGAAAAGGCGAAAAAATAACCATGAAAGTCGTCAATGCGTTCGCACAGCTTTTTGCGATTTTTGCATTTTTGACTTTGGGCAGTTTGCTGATCATTATTTCGCTGCATTTGCTGTCCTATGCCGATGCATCGATCAAATTGCAGGAGATCTATCAGAACCCTTGGCGTTCAATGCAAATCGGTGTTGTCGGCCTGGTTTTTATTTTGATGGGATTGGCTTTTTCGAAAATGCTTGTAAAGATGGGCCGGCCGAACGAGGCTTTGATCTACCAGAGCGAAGTCGGCCCTATGGTGGTGTCGTCGCAAGCGATCGAGAGCGCAGCGTTTAAAGCGTTGAAGAAATTTTCGCTTGTTAAAAAGACCAAGATCAAAATCAATATTCGGGGTAAAGACGTTGAAGTGAAGCTGCGGCTGATCCTTTGGTCGGGCGGGCAGGTGCCGTCGCTTTTATCGGAACTGCAGGAAGATGTTCAGGCGCGCGTGAAGCGTTTGCTAGGTCCGGAGAACCAGGTGATCGTGACCTGTGATGTGAAAGGGATTGAAGAGACAGAGACCTTATTTGAACCGCCGGAAGTCGAAAAAGAATATAACTGAAATCTAACGTATCAACATAAGAAGGAGTTTGGCAATGAAGCGTATTGGGATTTTAACTGGGGGCGGTGATTGTCCAGGACTGAATGCGGTGATCCGCGCGATCGTGAGGACCGCAAAACTTGAAAATTGGACCTGCTTGGGTTTTAAAGGGGGTTGGCGGGGTATGATCCAAAACGAGTTTGAAGATCTTACGCTTGCTTCAGTGTCCGGGATCCTGCCTCGCGGCGGGACCATTCTTGGGACTTCCAGGACGAATCCCTGCAAAAAAGAAGAAGATATGCAAAAAGTCCGTGAGACGATCAAAAAGAATAAATTAGATGCCCTTATCGCTATCGGAGGCGAAGATACTCTCGGAGCCGGCAATAAACTTTTTAAAGAAGGGCTTCCGATCATCGGCGTTCCGAAGACCATCGACAATGATCTCAATGCCACGGATTACACCTTTGGCTATGATACCGCGTTGAATATTGCGACCGAATGCATTGACCGTTTGCATACTACGGCGGAATCCCATGACCGTGTCATGGTCGTTGAGATCATGGGCCGTCATGCGGGTTGGATTGCGTTGGAATCCGGGATCGCGGGAGGTGCCGATGTGATCCTGATCCCTGAAGTCCCGATGACCGCAGACGAAATTTGTGAACATATTGTGAAACGTCACAAACGGGGCAAGCATTTCAGCATCGTTGCTGTGGCCGAAGGGTTTTCGATCAAAGGCGAAGATCTTATCACGACAAAAAAAGAACTGGATGCTTTTGGCCATGTGCTGCTTGGCGGAGTCGGAGATCGTTTAGCCAAACTGATCGAAAAGAAAACGGGTTATGAGACCCGCTGTACAGTTCTGGGACATATTCAACGCGGCGGTTCGCCAACGGCTTTTGACCGTGTGTTGGGGACCCGTTTTGGGGTGAAGGCGGTTGAATTGGTTAAATTAGGAAAGTTTGGTTATATGGCCGCACTTCGCGGACGGGATATCGTTGAAGTGCCCCTTGCGGATGCTGTGGGTGCGCTGAAAACAGTCCCGATGGACATGTATGAACTTACCAAGATTTTTGCGGGCTAGAATATGAAAGAAAGATTCGAGGCTCTGATCGAAGGACATCAAGACGCATGCCGGAAGACTTTTACGCCAGCCCAGATCGATCTTTTGGATAAGATCACGCATGTGATTATCCAGGCCTTAAAAGCCGGAAACAAAATCCTTTTGTGCGGGAATGGGGGATCGGCTTCGGATGCGTTGCATATTGCGGCAGAATTCGTCGGACGTTTTGAACAAGAACGCATGAGCCTTCCGGCGATTGCTCTGACCGCAGACATTGCGGGATTAACCGCGATCAGTAATGACTATGGGTACGAACAGGTTTTCGCCCGGCAAGTCGAGGGATTGGGGAAAAAAGGGGATATCCTCATTGCAATCTCGACCAGTGGCCGGTCCCC
>CAYQTU010000105.1:0-5749 GCA_964420575.1 uncultured bacterium | reverse complement strand
TCTTTCTGAAAATCACTCTCCGCACCTACCAGGAGCCCTCCGGTTTGAGCCATCATCTCAACAAATAAGACTTCACTGCTGTAAGGTGCTTTCGGGACCCTTGAGGAAGTCGTCGCTTTCTTGCCCTTTTCGATTGAATAGATCTTATCAAGAAGCAGCCAGCGCATCATTGCCTCCAGATCATGGCCTGAGCCCCGATCAGGTTGCCGCTTCTAAAAAAACGGCCTTCCCCGCGGTAGGATCGTCCTGTAGAAGGTTGCCATTCCATTTCAAAATAGTCTTGATCGCGAGCCGTCATATGCATCCCCTGAAACCCTTCGAGTCCCATCCAAGATTCTCCGCAGGCCTTAAAAAAAGCTTCTTTGGCCGTAAAAAGCTCTGCAAGACTAACCACAGAAAGCTGAGGGTAGGTTTTCTTCTCCGCAGAATTGAGGAAACGGTCTTTTAAATAGAGGCCGTGCCGTTGAAGAAATTTCCGAATGCGTGATCTTGAGACCAGATCGACGCCGATCCCGTGCAATCCGGTCGGTTTATTTCTTTTCGGTTGCATTAGTGGAACAGCCGGTTTCCTTCCCCAAACGATCTTGCAGATAACGAAGGATCATCTGAACGGTGAATTGTTCCGCAAGTTTTGAAATTTGCGGATCTTTAGCGAATTCTTCGATCTCCAGGTAAGGAAGTTTGGTCCGAAGCTCATGGATCCCTTCCGGGGTCACTTGACCTTCTTTAACGAACCGTTCATCGTTCAGAAGATGGCTCGGGAAAAGGTCTCCGCTCGGGATCTTAATATCGAATGTTTTTTCGAGACGAAAAATGATATCGATAAAATCGATTGATTCGGCTCCCAAGTCCCGTTTTAGTGAGGATTCCGGTTTAATTTCGCTTTCTTCAATCCCTAAAGCGGCTGCGAGCGTTTGCTGTACTTTAAGAAAAATCTCTTTGTCCATCGTCTTCTTATTCCTTCCTACAGTTTCCTATGCTGATGTGATCGAATGTGGGTTTTGAACTTTAGCCAGGGTCAGCTTTGCTGCCACAGCCACTTCGTTATGATGATAAAGCTTGGCCTCCCAGGTGGTTTCCGTTCCACTGTTCTGGATCAACTGCAAACGGCTTTCCCACTCATCACCGGGCCTTAAATATTTGGTGAACCGTGTTGCCCGGATCTGTTTCAAAAAATAATGCTGCCCGGAACCTCCGGGCAAAGATTCAAGATACCGTTCTGCGGTTTGTTTCAACATCTCAAGAGCTAAAACGCCGGGCAGGACCGGAAAGCCCGGAAAATGGTCTTGAAAGAACTCTGAATGATCGGGAATTTTGCCGCAAGCAGAGATCCCTTCCCCTTCTTTCACCCAAAGCACTTTTTCAATTGCAACGGTAGTCATCATTCAGCTCTTCTTTTTAAAAATAAATATCCCGTTTAGGATCCGCATCCCCGCAAGCCAGGTATAAAATTCTTTACCTTCAACATATTCAAAACCTTGTTTTTGAAATAGCTCGATCCATTCTTCGCGCCTTTTGAATTGGCACGGGTGATCCATGTACTCAAAATTCAAGATCCTGTCCCGGCATTGTGTCCAAAAACGGCCAAGACCGTGATGGTACAAGTCCTCAACCACAATGACGCGGTCGCGCGTGACCCGATAGACTTCTTGGAGAAGCGTTTTCGGATCAGGAACATGATGAAGCATCGTCATGAGGAACGTCACATCAAAACTATTATTCCCGAAAGGGATCTTTTCACCCTCGTAGAGGACCACAGGGGCTTTCTGATAACCCGGTTTGACCACATCAAGGACAACTAGCTGGTGCCCTCTTTTTTCCATGGGCTCAGCATAAAATCCCCATCCCCCCCCGAGATCTAAAATCCTGCTTTTTTCAGGGATCTGATTTTCAAAAAGCTTGACGATTCCTTCCGCGCGTTTTTCCAATGCCGGATGAAAAAAATACTTTACCAAGGTATCCAGCATGCGCCGCTGGAAGAGTCGCAGTTTTCTCTTTATGGATTTCACAATATTGGGATCTTCCTGAATCGAGCGGAAAATTATAGCATAGCCCCTGTTTTTGCCCAAAGAATCTTTTTATTTGATTTTTAAAACCGCTCTGGGTATCCTTTACGCCTATGACAAACCCTCTTAAAGGCAAAGTGGCTCTTATTACAGGTGCATCCCGGGGAATCGGGAAGGCTATTGCTTTGCGCTTGGCCGATGACGGAGTCCAAATTGCGGTCAATTATCTGCAGAATGAAGATGCCGCAAAAAAAACTGCTGGAGAGCTCCAAGCTAAAGGGGTAAAAGCCGCTATTTTCCAGGCTAACGTCGGAGATCTGGACTGTCATGAGGCTTTGATCAAAGATGTCCTAAAAGAATTCGGAACCATCGATATTCTGATCCACAATGCCGCCCTCGGAGCCTTTAAGCCGGTTCATAAACTTAAAATGAATCAATGGGACCTCTCCCTTAATATCAATGCCAAAGCGTTCCTTTCTTTAACCCAAAAAGTCCTTCCGACCATGGAAGCTAAAAAAGAAGGCTCAATCCTTGCAATCTCAAGCCTCGGCTCGCATCGTTTTATTCCTAATTACGGTGCGATCGGTATTTCCAAAGCAGCTCTTGAAAGCGTGATCCGGTATCTTGGCGTTGAACTCATGCAGAAAGGAATCCGCGTCAACGGAGTTTCAGGAGGATTGGTCGATACTGATGCGTTAAAAGCTTTCCCTTTTTTTGATATGTTCAAAAATGAGGTTTTGAAAAGGACCCCTGCGGGAAGGATCGGTAAACCGGAAGATATTGCCCGTGTGGTGGCTTTTCTTTGTTCCCCTGAGTCTTCTTGGATCGTCGGGCAGGTCTTGATCGCTGACGGCGGTCTTTCTCTGATTTAATTTTAAGAGCAGAGCAATCCAGCCCTTAATAACTCCCGTTTTTTATATCAGATCTAGACTGTAATGTCCCCGGGAGCATGATTCGGGTCTACAAGATTTTGGGTATCAAATCCCACCTGCTTTGATTTAACTTCCCCTTGAGCATCCTCATGCCAGTAACCCGCACCTCCCGTCAAACGGATGCATCCCGGAAATATCAGCCCTAAAACGATCACCATTATGGCCCGGTTCAAGATCTTCATGCCGGTCTCCTTGACTTGCTGAAGCTTTGTTTCATCATAAACCTTAAGCATAAAAAAAGAAACGCCAGAAATATTCCATAAGGAAAGAGATGCCCGGCCTTTCGATAAAAAGTATGTTGGGTCATCAGCGGGATATCCTGTGTTTTTTTGCCCGCAACAAAAAGCTCCCGTCCGGCTTCATCTTGTACAACCCCTAAGATCTTTCCGTGATAAGAGATCAATGCCGAGATCCCGGTATTCGCCGCACGGACGATCGGCACCCCGTTCTCAACAGCTCGAAAGATCGAAGCTTGTAAATGCTGATAAGGCGCGCCGGTATCCCCGAACCAGGCATCATTGGTGATCACGGTCAGGAATTTTACGCCACGGTCCGCAAATTGACGTGCAAGGGACGGAAAAACATCTTCAAAACAGATCAATACCCCGAACGGCCACTCTTCCCTCGCCCATCGGAAGACCGTATATTCTTTGCCCGCACTGAAATCACTGATGCCGAACGCGTCTGCGATCGGCGTCAGCCAACCCAATAAGAATTTTGCCGGGATATATTCTCCGAATGGCACAAGTCTTAGCTTGTCATACCGTTGAGTGATTTCGCCTTCCTTGTTAATAAAAAAAGCGCTGTTAAATACTGCGGCTTCATGTTCCCAATAGAGCCCGCCGATCAGCAGCGGAGTTTGGATCGTCCTTGCTAATTGAACCACCAGATCCGCCTGGATATCACGGTTGAAATAACCCGGAAAAGCCGCTTCAGGCCACAGGATCAAATCGGTCTGGTCTAAAGAGGCCAGCTCAGTCAATTTTTCATAGATCTCAAGGATCTTCTCTTTGGCGATTGGTGCCCATTTTAGAGATTGGGGGATATTCCCTTGTAAAACGGAAACACGGAGGTATTCTTCGGGTTTCTTCTCCTCAGCAAGGTTCAATTGTCCATAAAAGATCACAGCCCACAAGATGAGAAGGATGATCGAAAAAAGTCCTGCAGCTTTTCCCTTCAAGCGTTTTTTTTCAGGCCGTATCAACTCGGCTGAACAAGCATTCACCAAAACGATCAAGAAACCCAGTCCGTAAGCCCCAAAAAGATTGGCGCATTGGATCACTTCAGGATAGAGCGCTTGAGAATAAGCTAGAAGGTTCCAACCTACGCCGATTACCGGCGTTTCAGAGCGCACTACTTCGATCAGCGTCCACACACAAGCCGTCCACAGAGCTTTCAAGATCGCAGAAGCTTGAACTTTTTGATACAAATAAACCAGCCAGGCAAAAACCACAAAATAAACGGATTGTATGAGCACCCATAAGACCCATCCGATAAAAGCAACTTCCGTCAGCCAATGGAGTGAAATGGAGAAGAAAATGATCCCGGAAATCAATCCACATCGCAAAGCCTGATTTCTTCCTTCTGCCTTGGCAAGAGCAAATAAGAGCGGGACAAGCGCTATCCAAGCCAGGAACCCGAACGCAAATCGAGGATAACAAAGCGCCAGCAAAAGACCGGAAAAAGCAGCGAACGTTTCGGGTCGGTTGAGTCTTCTAAGAAAAGAGGTTTTTTGCACAGAACTCTATCCGTTCATCCGTTTTTTCCGCAGCATTTTTTATATTTTTTTCCGCTCCCGCAAGGACAAGGGTCATTTCGTCCTACTTTAGGGGCAGTACGGTGAACGGGCTCTGGTTTTTGATCCGGAGCTTCATGGCGTGAAGCAAAAGGAGAAGCGGCGCCCATACCGCGCGGCGCCCCCCGAGGTGATGTCGGGGCCTCCCGAAGTCCTTGGGATTCCGGATGAAGATATTGCGCTTTAGGAGTTTCGATCGGACTTGCGACTTTGGTTTCACGGACCGCTTGGACCCTGAAAAGAAGATCGATCGCATCTTCTTTGATCGTGTCTGTTAACTGGTCGAACATATCAAAGGCTTCGCGTTTATATTCCACAAGTGGATCCCTTTGTCCGTAAGCCCTCAAACCGATCCCTTCTTTCAGGTTATCGAGCGCATAAAGATGTTCTTTCCATTTTGAATCGATCGTTTGTAGTAAAATGAACCGTTCAAGATAGCGCATCCGCTCGGGGCCAAAATCTTTTTCCCGGGCTTCAAATTGGCTACGGATCTTTTCGTTCACCGCATCGAAAAGCGCTTCATGATCATCCAAATTCTCTTCAACGGTCTTCCTAAAATCAGTACCGAACCGTTCGCTCAGGGCTCCGATCAGCCCCTCATAGTTCTTGTCTTCTTCCCGGATATCGGGATCCGCATAAGTCAAAAGCATCGACTCCACAACATTCTCGATCATTTCCAGGACATGCTCTTTCAATTTTTGAGGTTCGCCCTTGAGGATCAGGTCCCGTTCCCCATAGATCAATTCCCGTTGCCGGTTCATGACATCGTCATATTCAAGCAGATGTTTCCGGATCTCAAAGTTATGGGCTTCGACCCGTCTTTGAGCGGTTTCCATCGCCCGGCTCACCAGCGGATGTTGAATTTCATCCCCTTCCTGCATCCCAAGCCGCTGCATGAGGCCGGAGATCCGTTCGGAGCCAAAAAGACGCATCAGTTCGTCTTCCATTGAAATAAAAAATTTAGAGCTTCCCGGGTCCCCTTGACGTCCGCAACGGCCGCGCAGCTGGTTATCAAT
>CAYQTU010000104.1:0-5766 GCA_964420575.1 uncultured bacterium | reverse complement strand
AGGATTATCCCCTTTGTTATGATTTGCTATAAGTTATTTCTGATTAAGACCGGGCGCAATGATCGTTTTTAAATATGCCGGGTTTATTGATTCGGGACAATTTCTGGTTTATATTGGAAGCATCAAATTCAGCTAATTCGGCGAGGGCGCATGAAGCTTCCGGATCAAAAAAATATTTCTGAATTATTTTTCTTCATTTTTCTATTCGCTATTATTTTTTCATTCTCTCATCACGCCCAAACCTCTTCCTCCGTTCCGCTATCCTCTTTAGGGATCCCGGAAGAACTTGGCAAGGTCCAGGAACGTTTTAACGGTACGGGAACCCGTCATATCATCTACATCCAAGACGTCCATGCCCATACGCTGGCGCAGGAAAATATCGCGGCGATCCTGAATCATTTACATGAAGTCTATGGGATCCGCACCGTAGCTTTGGAAGGGGCGTGGTCAACGACAAACCTCCCTAAAAGCCGGGCTATTAAGACCTCCAGAGAAAAACAGCTGCTCGCGCGCACCTTGCTTTCTGAAGATTATCTTTCAGGCCCTATCTATGCCGCTTTATTTGCGCCATCAGCCATGGATCTGGTCGGCATTGAAGACCCAAAGATCTATGAAGAGAATCGCAAGGCGTTTTTGAAGCACTTGAATAGACAGCCGGATATCGCTTTAAAGCTCAGAAGTTATGCCGAAAAGGTCCAGGCTTTTCAAAACAATTCATGGAGCCCTGAGCTGTTTTCTTTCGCAAAAGCTTTTGCTGATTTTCGCCGGAGCGGGGATCCCGGGAATTTCTTCTCAATCCTCTTGAAAGCTTCCCACAGATACAATGTTGATTTTTCTGATCTTGAACAAATCGTTTTGCTTCAGGAGATCATGGGCCTCGAAGTCACTTTATCTCAAGAGAGGCTCAAGGCTGAGATCGAACACTTGATGCGGGACTATAAAAATACTTCGTTGAACCTGGAAGAGCTCATCCGAAGCGGTCAGATCCCCCCTGAAAAACTGGGGTTTTATCCTGAGATCAAAAAACTGGTCCGGTTGTTCTCTCTCCATGACCAGGTGATCCTTAAGAATCTTATGGCCCAGATTGAGACCCTGACCGGGCGCATTCTAGAAAAATTGGTTAAAACTCAGGAAGAAAAAGTCCTTTGGGAGAAAAGCGAGCGGCTTTATTTGATGGAAAAGATCCTTTTCCTCAAAGCCACTCCGTCCGATCTTAAATCGGTCGAGCGGGAAAAAGCTGATTTTGACATGGAAATTGAAGAGGCCGGGCTCACCGAAGATCTTTCGTCTGCGGCTTACTTTTATACTATGGTCAAACAGCGGGATGATCTGTTTTACGAAAAAGTCATGAAGGACCCCTTTCTCGAAGGTTCTATTGCCATTGTTACCGGAGGCTTCCATGCAGACGGCCTTTCGCAAAAATTCCGTGACGCCAAGATCTCCTACACCACCCTTATCCCGGAACTCGGCAACGAACCCCCCAATGAACGGCTTTATTTGGAAAGAATGCGGGAAGACCGCGCAGCGTCTCAAACGCTTTCTGAACTTCAAAACGCAACCGCTACTATCGACAACAAGTTTTTTGCAAGTTATGAGCTGCTGCTTCAAACCAAAGATGTCCGAAAAGCCGTGATGAACTTCATGGGGTCTGCTCCGGGTTTTTTAAAAGAATCCCGTTCTTTTGGCGTTTTAGATGTGAAAAAGTTCATGACACTAAGCCGCGAAGAACAGCTGTCGCAAGTGAGGGCATGGCTGAATCTGGCCGGAACGATCCAAGAAAAAGCCATGCTGGTCACTCAATTGAGCATTCTTAAAAATATGCTGCAAGATTCCGGCGTGCAAATTCAGATCGATAGTATCGTGCGTAGCGGAGATATTCTTGCCATGGTCCAAGATGTGCCGGTGATGGAAACTCCGGAAGGGCTTCTGGCTCCTCGCGGGATCGAACGCTTTGAAGTAAAGGATATTGAAGCTTTGCTGACGCAGAATCCCAAATTCCAAAAGCTGGCCAAAAGGTTCCCCTTTGTGATCATGAAAGAGGGGTATCAAAATCCGGTTTTTGTGGTCTTGCCGGAAAAACCTGTTTCGCTAAAACTTTACCGAATGATCGCTTTAAACCCGGAACTTTACCGCGCGAGCCGGAATCCCGAATTTTTAATTTTGTTAGAAGGTTTAGTCGATGAAGTAATGGCTAAAAAATCCGCGGGAAAATCCGCTTAGCTTAAAAGGCTTCTGCTTTTTCTTTCCAATTCTCAAAAGTGGCATCCAAACTCCGCTCCATGATCTCCTGGGCTTTTTTTTCGCCGACTAGCATTCCGGCAATTCCCAGATCCCACTCCACATGGATCAAGATCTCCGTTCCTTGAGAAGCTTCCTGAAAGCTAAGGTCCCGTTTCATCCAGCCCCCCATTGGAAGAACGGTCTGAATCTGAACTTTTTTCATAGGCGCCCATTCGGTGAATTCATGTTCCATTTCGATATTTTGTCTTTCCAAAAGGCACCGTTCCCGCCATTTCAGACCTTTCCCCTCAAGGATCTCTCCGGTTTTCTCACTCTCCTGGACCCCGTCCACCCATTCCGGAGTTCTCGTAACATCGCTTAAAATCTCCCAGATCTTCGGGAGCGGAGCTTTAAAAAAGATCTTTTTAGTAAGAGCGCCCATATTAATCCTTCATTTCCAAAGCTACGGGACAATGATCCGATCCGACTACCTCTTTTAAGATCGATGCGTTCTTTACTTCCGGCACCAGATCTTTAGTCACAAAATGATAATCAATACGCCAGCCAACGTTCCGATCACGCGCTCCGGATTTAAGATCCCACCAGCTGTAATGACCGGGTTCTTTATGGAATTCGCGGAAAATATCCACCTGTCCATCCGCGACCCATTGGTCCATCCACGCTCGCTCGATCGATAAAAATCCCGAAACATCTTCATTCTCTTTAGGCCGGGCAAGGTCGATCTCTTTGTGGGCTGTATTGTAATCGCCGCAGACAATGATCTTCGGTTGTTTCTTCTTCAGCTTTCTGACGAATTTCAGCGTCTCATCGTAAAAATCCATTTTGTATTTAAGCCGCTCGTCACCGGATTTCCCGTTCGGGAAATAGATGTTTAAGAAAATAAAACCGGGATATTCCGCAACAATCACGCGGCCTTCTTCGTCGAATTTCTTAATGCCAAATCCCATTTCGACTTTTTGGGGTTTTTCCTTGGTGAAAAGTGCGACACCGCTATAACCGGGCCGGACGGCGGAGTTCCAATAGGTGTGATAGCCTTCCGGATGCATCAGGAACATATCGAGCTGCTCGGGCTTCGCCTTCGTTTCCTGGATGCCCAGGATATCCGGTTTCTCGCGTTTGAGCCATTCGAGAAATCCTTTTTTTTGAACGGCCCTGATCCCGTTCACGTTCCAAGATAAGATCTTCATGCCGCTGCTCCCATTTTTAAACTTAGGACGCAGGATAGCACATTCTTTTTGAAAGTAAAATTCCATTTTAAGAGTAGAATAGATAGAGCTAAGGAAGAGATAAAAACAGCCGACATATTAAGAAAAAAGGAGCGTCTTTATGGAAAAAGTCTTGATCGAAAAGTTTCAAAAAGCAATTGCCCTTCTCTATGCTCAAAGTCAAGAAGCCCTGCAGGCTCAGGACGTAGGGGCTTACAGCAAGGTCAGGGATCTTGTTAGAGTTTTGAAATCCCAATGCCGCGAATTTATCCAACTTTCGACTATGGACAAAATACAATCGATCATAAAGAAACTCAAACATAACGCCTTACTGAATGATGAGGAGCTTAAAATCATCCGCCTTTGGATCATCGGAGATGCAAGCTCTTATATCGAGCTGGAGAATAGCTGCGAGGACTGGGTGAAGGAAATAGAACGCTTGCTCGTTGAAGTTAAAAAATTCGAAACAGAAAATATCGACGAGAAAAAAGCAGCGCAGCTCCAGGCTCTTTTGCTGGACCTGGACAGGAATTTTTCGGATGTTTCATATTATCTGGATACAAAAGAAAGGATCAAAAAATTCGAAAAAGCCACGGAATCGATAGACGCCAATGAGGCGAAGCTTCTTGCGGACACCTTAACGAATTACCTTCAATCCGCAGGAATGTGAGCTGATTCGCCCCAAAAGCTTCATTTAAAAGAATCGAAGAACTTCCAGATCTCATCAGCCGCATCAATGTCCCGGCAGGTTTTACCGATCCTTTTCTCCCTTAAATATTGCCATCCCCCGGGCCAAGTGTGCCCTCCGCCTTGGACCTGGTAAAGCAGAACCGGAACGCCGCTGGCACACTGCCTATAAGTAAAAACTTTAACACTCGTTCCGTCCTTCAGATCCCGGTCCGGCAACATTTGAATTTCGGGTTTATCCTGGCAGCCGTTCTTCTTAAGCCATAACTGGACCGTCTTATCCGCAGAAATCACTTTCCCGCGCTTGCCACCGAAAACAACGATATTTCCTCCCCGGTAAGGCACGATAGGATCATCTGTCCCGTTGATCAATAAAAGCCCCACCGCCTCTTTTTTCTCTTCCTGGCAGAGGGAAACAATATCCTCCGGGATATTCGCTGCAACAGGTGCGATCGCCCGGATCTTATCCGGCATTTCACAAGCCAAACGGAAAGACATAAGTCCACCATTGGAGATTCCCGTAGAAAAAATACGCTTTTCGTCGATGGGGAATTTCTTTTCAAGATCTTCTAAAAGAACTTTGAAAAAACCAACATCATCGATCTGATGCTCTCGGGCGTAGCCTTTACTGTCTTTGGCGCCTTCATTCCAGCTTTTGCCTAACCCTTGAGGGTACACGACAAAAAATCCGTGCTGGTCGGCAAGTCGGTTGAAGCGTTCCCGGGTTAACCGGAACATCCCTTTTGCCGTCCCTCCTCCTCCATGCAAAGCAAGGACCAATGGGCACTTTTGAGCTGTGGGGCATTGAAGCGGGACATGAACGATATAATCCCGGATCTCTCCTTGATAGTTGAGTTGAAACTCAAGATCCCGGTCTGTCAGTTTGGTTTTTGAACCCATACCCGTCAGTAAAATAAGGGTTAAGGATAAGCATAGAATATTTTTAAGATCTTTTTTCACGGGAATACTCCTGAAAGATAAGGTTATTAAGGGGCTACTTCGATAAAATCTCTTGTGCTCGTTCCAGTTGGTCCGTTTTGATCACAAGACAACCACATTCTTGCTTGGGTGTCGCCGTACAGTAAGCATAGGCAATGTTAATATCCGCTTCCGCCAAAGACTGGCAGATCCTTGCCAAAGTTCCTGCTTTATTATCGATCTCGACGACAAGCACATCCTGCTCCATAACATAGAACTCTTCTTGTTCTAAGAGAAGGATCGCTTTTGTAGGCAAGTCCACAATGAATCGCACGACAGCGTTATCCATCGTATCGTGAACGGTCATCGCCAGGATATTGATCCCGGCATCAGAAAGGATCGAACAAGTCTGGGCCATCACCCCAGGCCGGTTCGTCATAAACACGGAAAGTTGCTTTTGGATCGGCATATTTTCTCCCCTGTGGACCGAGAAAATATTAGCACGCTTTTAGGGATGGGGCAAATCCTTTGGGCAGCCCGAAAAATAAAAACCATGGTTACAACCGGCGGCTGAAATAAAAAGACCCAAACTGGTTTCAGCCAGTTTGGGTCTTTTAAAATAAATCCGGCAGCTTGCTACTCTCCCAATGAACTGCTCCATTAGTACCATCGCCGGTAGAGGGCTTAACTTCCGTATTCGGAATGGGAACGGGTG
>CAYQTU010000103.1:0-5918 GCA_964420575.1 uncultured bacterium | reverse complement strand
TAGGATACGCAATATTTTCCAGACAAACTCCCATAGCCGTCGGATCCGCCGCCTGAGTGCCGCAAGCCCTTAAAGCCGCGTTAGCCGCTTCACGGGAAACATTGGTAACCTTTTGGGAAACATTAAACTCCATTCCCATCTCCAAGAGGCTGAAAGCAAAAATAAGGGTCAGCGGGAAATAAATCATAAATTCGATCAACGCCTGTCCCCTGCGGGAATATTTCGGATTGGGAAATTTCATTTTTAAACGTTCCCCGGTTCTTGGGTCCTTTCAGAAATCGAATAAACAGTAAAACCCGATCCTAACCCAGAAAGTTGGAAGACCCCTTTTGTTAACGGCGTAAAGCTCACGGTTTTACTCGCGCGAAGGGTCACTACTCCGGCGCTTAACGTCGCATCCACATGAGCATCACTGACCCCTAATTTTTTTGCGGCTTCTTCCGTAGCGGTTTCCACAGCATCAGAATCAAAAGTGGCCATTTGCGCCCCTACTCTTGCCCCTTCATTAGTTGCGAATTGGAGGCCGACCCAATTATAACTGATCATGGCCATGTCCCAGACAAAAAACAAAAGCGCTAGCAGAAGAATAAGCGTAATGGTCAATTCGAGGGAAACTTGCCCGCGTAAGCTTTTCTGAAAAAAAATCTTTTTCCTATTCATGCCGCCTCTTGAAACTCCAGTTGGTCCCCAGGCTCACAATCCCTTGAAGGGCCGGAGATCATTTCTAAAATAGAATGGGCTTTCCAAAAAATCCGAGAAATCCGGTTCGGCTTCATATTTTTAATCACCGCAACCACTCTATTGTCCTTATTGAGAGCATATAAATCAATAGGATATTTCATCCCAAAGGTATGGACCGAGTTACAGGGGATCAGCCAAAAAGCCTGATGGGGCAAAAGCGGCGCATGCCCCAAAAGCCCTTGGGTCCTTTTCCAAAAAGAATCGCAAAGATAAACCTCTCCCGCTAAGGCATTTTTCCGGCTTTGATTGAAAAGGATTTTTTCCATGCGTAAAGTTCTTTTAATCGTATGCAAACATCTGTGACGCGGTGTACAGTCTATAGAAAGCCGTACCCCCCAAAAGAGGCATAAGCACTCCGACAAGGATAAGCGCGATCGGGAAGATCAGTTTGACGGGGATTTTATGCGCTTTTTCACGCATGAGCTGTTTTAATTTATCTCTTAATTCAGCCGCCTGAACGCGCAACGTATTACTTAAGCTAGTCCCCATTTTGTCGGATTGCACGATGGCATTCAGGATCCGGGTAAATTCCGGGACTTGACAGCGTTTCGTGGCCCGTTCACAAGCCACAGGAAGCGGAAGCCCGCTCAAAAATTCATGGTAAAGCAGGTCGAGCTCTTTGACCAAGGGCTCATCGGGTTCGCTGTCTTTGATCACGCGCGGCAGAGCCGCCGTGAAATTAAGACCGGCTTCCAAGCAAACGATCATCAGGTCAAAAAATTCCGGCATAGCACGCTTGATCTTTTTTTGACGTTTGATCTTAAATCCCCGGACCAGAAGGCTGGAGGTCACCGAAAGTGCAAAGTAGCTGACTAGCGCATAGAAAAAGAGATTCCAATTTAAGGAGTTCATGAGCCAACGCCAGCCGAGATAAATAAAAGGGAAAAAGATGATCGCTTTATGAAAAAGAAGGATCCATTTAACTTGCCCCTGTTTTCTTACGCCGGCCAAGAAAAGGTCCTGTTTGATGCGGTCATTCCCGCAATCCTCATAACTTAGAACATCTTTATAGCCTTCGATCTTGATGCTTCCCGCAACAGCCGTTGTCGAATAGATATTATCAAAAACCGTAGAGATGCGTTGGACGAGCACCTCGCGATTGAATGCGCGGTTCGCGATAAACCAGGCAAACGCCCCTACGGAAGCTGATAAGAATAACGCTATAAGCACCAACATGAAGTGATCCCTTATTCTTTAAGTTTAACGATATGCTGCATCCAAAAAAAGCTGATCACTAAGGCGAACCCGTTAAGCATGAGAACCTTACGCCCCATCTCGGAACCGATAAAGGCTCCGAAATTATCCGTATCCAAATAAAATAGGGCGAATCCGATCAAAAAAGGGATCGCCGTCAGGATATAAGAACTTAATCTTCCTTGAGCGCTCAAAACATTGATCTCGCGCTGGAGGGCAAACCGTTCTCGAATCGTCTTTTCAAGATTATCCAAGACCTCACTCAGATTGCCTCCGAGTTCTTCATGAAGCCCGATGCCGGTCGCAAGGATCCGCACTTCGGCGATCTGCAAACGGTTAAAAAAGTTCTGGAGCGCCTGAGCGATATTCACCCCTAACTTCAATTCGGCTCGGACTGTTTCAAACTCGATGTTGACAGGATAAACTCCGGATTCAATGACCACTTCGACCGCAGATTCGAGCCCATGCCCGACCTTAATACTATTGGACAATGTCGAAATAGCATCCGGGAAATGTTCTTGGAATGTTTTTAAATATTTTTTATTTTGGGCCCGAAGATAAATAATGGGCAAAAAAGCGAAAAGGATCCCCACTCCGAAAGACATTGAAATATTCATGTATTTCCGGAAAAGAAAGAACCCAAGGACCCCCGCTAGTCCGGAAAAGATAAGAAAATAGGAAACAGATGTCCTGATCTTGGCGCGCTTCAGCCAGATCGCGATGTGTTTGGTAAGAGAATAACGGTCCAGGAATTCTTTAACAAGACGCTGGCTTGAGATCTGAGCTTTTTTTTCGAAGTCAGGAACCGCCGATTGGGCTCGGGTAGGATCAAAAACCCTTTGAGTGAATTCTTTATCCCGCTGGATCCGCCCTTCACTGCTAAAAACCCGCCAAAGAACGAGGAAAATGATCAGGTAAACAAAAAGAGCGCCGATAAGAGCGACAAGAATCATCCTAAACGATTATCCCCGGGTGGAGTCGGCGGATGCTGCTGGAGAGCCTCTAAACTGGACGGGCTTAATTGAACTCCCATTTCCTTAGCTTTGGAAAGGAATCTGGGTTTGACCGAATGCATCCGGAAATAGCCGACCGACTTTCCCTCTTTAGAGATGCCTTGCTGGACATACGAAGCAATTTCTTGCATAGTCACGATATTCTGTTCCATTCCCGTAATTTCCGAAACGGACTCAATGCGGCGGACCCCATCGATAAAACGGCGGATCTGAACGACCAAGTGAATCGCGCTAGCGATCTGTTTGGTGATGGCGATCTGTTCAATGTTCGATGTCGACATGAGCACCATAGTCTCGATACGGCTTAGCGCATCGCGCGGGCTGTTTGCGTGGATCGTCGTCAGAGAGCCGTCATGGCCCGTGTTCATAGCTTGTAACATATCGAGGGCTTCTCCCCCGCGAACTTCTCCGACGATAATCCTGTCCGGGCGCATACGAAGCGAGTTCCTAAAAAGATCGCGTTGCGTGACCGCACCTTTTCCTTCCATGTTGGGCGGACGGGTCTCCAAACGCACCACATGAGGCTGTTGAAGTTGAAGTTCTGCGGCATCTTCAATGGTAATAATACGTTCATCCGTAGGGATATAGGAAGAAAGGACGTTCAAAAGCGTCGTTTTACCGCTACCCGTTCCGCCCGAGATCACAACATTTACTTTTGAAGCAATAGCGATCTGGATCAAATGGACGATCTCCGGAGAAACGGTCCCATTTTGGATCAACTGCTCTACTTTAAGAGGAATCTTCTTAAAACGCCGGATCGAAAGCACCGGGCCATCTAGAGAAAGCGGCGGAATGATCGCATTGACACGGGAACCATCCGCCAAGCGGGCGTCCACCATCGGCGAAGAATCATCGATCCTCCGGCCTACCCGCGCTACAATGCGGTTGATGATATGGCGGAGGTGGGTATTGTCCTTAAAACGGATATTAGCAGGGTTTAATTTTCCGCGACGCTCAATGAACACGGATTGATAATTATTCACTAAGATTTCGTCGATGCTTGTATCAGCAAGGAGCGGCTCGAGAGGCCCGAGACCAAAAACCTCGTCCACCACTTCTTTCATGATGTTCTGCTTTTCAACAACGCTCAGCGGCATCGGGCTTTCATCGATAAGCTGCCCGACAAGGCGTGAAACTTCGCGGCGAGCGACATCACTCTCAAACTTCACCAAAAGCGCAACGTCAATACGGTCGATGATCTCTTGATGGAATTTAGTTTTGATCTCGTAAAGATCGCGCTCCCGGCCTCGACGTTCAAGGGAAGGTCGAGCCCCGGGGACTGCAGGACGAATAGGCGGTTCTCCGCCTTCAGATTGCGGATTCAAGACCGGCATTAAAAGAGCCCTTTCTTTTCAGTTCCGCCTTTCCCTTCAGAGGCTTGTTTCTTTGCTTCTTCTTCCGGAGAACTGGTTTTCATTTCAACGATCAGCCGCTTTGCGAATTCTTCTATTTTCTTCCCAAGGTCCGATCGGTTCTGCACTTCGGTGATCGGGCAACCCCGGTTAATGGCTTCGATCGCCAGGGCGTAGCTGTTCGGTAACCGTTCGGCGACTTGTTGTTTGGTTTTTTTCTCAAATTCTTTGATGACGGCCCCCATCTGATGTTTAGCGTCGTAACGGTTAATGATCACTTTCACAGATTGAGGATCGTAATTCAGTTTGGTGAACCGGTTGAAAGAACTGACAAGCCCCTTTAACGACGGGACATCCAAATTAGCGACCGTGATCACCCGTTCCGATTGCATCAGGATCCCTTGCATCAAAAGCTGGTCCGCATGCCCGCAATCGACAAGAACAATATCATAACATTCTTTCATTAAGCCAATAACCGATTGAACCTCAGAAAGCTGCTGCGCCGTGAGAGGCTCTTGATCTTCTCGGGGAGCCGCCAGAACCTCAACCCCTGAAGAATGTTTCAGCATGACCCCGTGGAGGAAAGAACGGTCCAGCATTTGCGCATTATCTACAACATCTCGTAACGTATATTCCGGGACGAGATTAAGACACGTTGCAATATCTCCGCATCCTGAAGAGATATCGCAAATAGCAACTTTCTTTTTTTGTTTGATAAAAGCCACGGCAAAATTGATCGTCAGGAAAGTGACCCCAGCCCCGCCTTTAGGGCTAAAAAAACAGATCATTTTACCTGAGTGACTATCTGGGGTTGCTGCTTTCTGACTAGCTTCCGGTAAAGAAGCCAGCATAGCTTTAACTTCTTCAGGCTCATAGGGATACTTCACGAAATTTTTAACCCCTGCCTTGACCAACTTGACCACCATCTCGACATCTGCAGGATGACGGACTCCGATGAACTGAGCGGTATTAAAAAGGGTTGTAATACGCCGGTAGCTCAACAGATGCGCTTCATCGCAATCATTAAGGTCTAAAAAGATCACGGAAGGAGGAGGCGAAGACACATTCCCTTGTTCGATCACCTCGTCTAACGAACGGCTGTCGAGGGCAAAATCTGCGGCGGCATGGGAGTTAAGAAATTGAACGGTTTCTTCTCTAAAAACTTCGGAATTTGAAATCGTAAGAATAATTTTAACATTTCCGTCCATAATCCCGTCCTTTTAAAAGACTGCTTTTTGAAAGGCAATGCTGATGATTTAACATCTTATTGAGTGCTAAAAACTCTTCTAAATCATCGGCTATTTAAAAGAATCTCTTGAGTTATCTTACCCTTATAAACCGGATTTTTCAAAACGTTATTTCTTGCCATAAAGCGCTAACACCCAACTCCCCCAACGAGCACGATAGGAACAAAAAAAACCCCGCAACGTTGTTTTTTTCCAACGCTTGCGGGGAAGACTTTCACGCCTTACTTATTCTTAGATCTCTTTTGCTTCTCACGAAGCAAATTACATGCTCATGCTTGAAAGTGCGTTCGTAGCATTCTGCAATTTCGAAGAAGCAGCATTGAACGCCTGCTTGATCGCGCCGGAATTGACCAGAGCGATAACGGCCAAAA
>CAYQTU010000102.1:3880-6012 GCA_964420575.1 uncultured bacterium | reverse complement strand
TATTCCTTGATCCGTCGGATACTTTTCTCATATTGAGAGCGAGTTAGGTTCGATTTTAGGGCCAGAGCTTTCTTCTTTTGGGACGGCCGGATTGCTTTTAAAGGGCGTTCAAGACGCCGACGGTATTTTTTCATTTGCTGAATACCGGCACGATAAGCTTTTTCCAGATTCTGGCCTTTACTGAGTCGGATCAGTACAACGGTCGAAAGAGTTTTTCGATAGTGATCAAAAACAAGAAAATCGCTTACGCGGAAGAAAATGCTGAGAGGGAAATCTGGTCCGGTCTTTGTATGGAGTGTGATTTTGTCAAAATACTGGACGTTTTCGTATGAGAAATAACCCACAAAACCACCGTGGAACGCCGGAAGATCTTTAGGGTTTGCAAAAACTTGTTTCTGAAGTTCAGAATCAAGTATATCAAGCATCCGGGCTTTAGGAATGAAACGGCTTTTGGATTTTTTTGTGATTCTAACCCCTTTTTCTGTCCCTTCATAAATCGCTTCAGGTTCGATCCCCAGAAAAGAGAATCTCCCGATCTTTTCTTCTTGTTCGGCGGACTCGAGCAAAAAGGCATTCTGGGCTCCCTGAGCGATCTTTAGAAAACTTGACACTGGAGTTTCAAGATCAGCGGGAAATGTTTCAGCCAGGGCAATGACATTTCCCTTCCGTGCAAGGCGTTTGAATGTGGTCAAGTCGGGGGAAATCATGATTTTTTATAAGTTTGATCCGGGTCAAAGACTTTTTCTTGTGTGATCCGGCATATATTGCCGGTTCGATCAAGTTCATGAACAAAGCAACTGCGGTATCCCAGATGGCATGCCCCGCCTTTTTGGTGTACGCGGATAAGTAGCGTATCTTTGTCGCAATCTGTAAGGACCTGGACAACATCTTGAGTATGCCCGGATTCTTCCCCTTTGACCCAGTATTTGTTCCTAGAACGGGAGTAAAAGACGGTTTTTCCCTCTTTAAGTGTCCTTTCTGCCGCTATTTTGTCCATATAAGCCAACATCAGAACCTCCCCCGTGGTCGCATCCTGGATAATGGCGGGAATCAAGCCTTGGTCATTATATTTGAAATTTTCCATATTACGTATTCTCCTTTAAATACTAGAGTTATAGCAAAAAGGTCCCACCCAACGAGGGTAAGTGCTGAGTATGCCATAATTCGGCTATGTGTCAAGTAGATACACTTTTCCTGCGGAAGAATAGATAAGTTTAGCCGGCAAGAATGTCGAGAACGGGTTTACTCGAAAATCAAAAAACTAAGCTTTTCCTGATTTAACGAGTTTTTCAGCTTCAAGCCAAATCTCAAGGTCTTTGCCCTGAACGCGTCCTTTGCGTTCCCAAATCTCGCGGGCTTTCGCCTGAATCTTGGCATTGAGCTCTTCTTTAGAAAGGTTAGAAGTTGAAGGTTTATTCCATGTTAATTTGGCCATCTGTTTCCTCCTAGGTTAACACGGCTATTGTACGCTTTTTTTCGAGTTTTGGGGCTTTTTTTAGGGCAAAAAAATCAAGGACGAACTAGAATCCCTTTGGCGGCCAGGAATGCCTTAGTTTCAGGAATAGAGAATTCTCCAAAATGAAAGATCGAAGCGGCAAGGCAGGCATCAGCCTTCCCTATTGCAAAACCATCGTAAAAATGCTGAAGATTTCCAACGCCCCCAGAAGCAATGACAGGGATTCGTACGGATTCCGAAATGCGTCGGGTCAGCTCAAGATCATAACCGTTTTTAGTGCCGTCGCAATCCATGCTGGTGAGTAAGATCTCACCTGCCCCGAGTTTTTCGGCTTTTTTTGCCCAACGGATGGCGTCCAGTCTTGCAGGGGTTCGGCCGCCGTGGGTGTACACACCCCACTGATTCTTGGATTCCCGTTTTGCATCGATGGCAACGACAATGCACTGGCGCCCAAATCGGTTACTGGCTTTGGAAATAAATTTCGGTTCGCGGACAGCCGCCGTATTGATTGAGACTTTATCACAACCGGCTTTTAAAAGGTCCCGGATATCATGGATCGTGTTGATGCCGCCGCCGACCGTAAAAGGGATATAGATGGTTGCGGCAACTTTTTCGGCTACTTCGATCATGGTCCGGCGTCCTTCATGAGACGCGGTGATATCGAGGAAGACGAGTT
>CAYQTU010000102.1:0-3870 GCA_964420575.1 uncultured bacterium | reverse complement strand
GGATCTCCGGCGTCTTTTAGAGATACGAATTTGATACCTTTGACGACACGTCCTTGATTGATATCAAGGCATGGGATGATCCGACGAGCTAGCATGGCTACAAGGTCATCTGGGTGTTTTCGAACTGCTTGAAGGCGATGATCGCCGCAGTACCGAATGCGACCAGGTGTAGAATAACAGAGATCACAAAGGCGACAAGAATTCCTCCCAGAGTAAGGCCTTGGAGCAATGTCATTTGATTGAAATGTCCGTTTTGCCAGAAGAGAGCAGCAAGCCCGAACGAGATAAAATAAAAAAGCCATCCGGGCAAGGAGCGCTGAAGGTAAGTCTTTTTAATGAGATGATAGTATTTAGAATTCAATGTCTTGGCGCGTTTAACCAATGACCGAAAAAAGAAACTCCGCACTATAAGTGTCGCAAAAAGATAGCAAGATCCGAGCACGGTCCAGAGCCAAACAGGATCTTTTGAAATCGTATCCCACCAACCTTTGAACATTTCCATCAGCCCGTTCCTTCCGTTTTAAAAATTTTGATTGCCTCAGCAAGAACGATCTTTTGATCATAAAGGGCTTTTCCAATGATCGTTCCCTCAAAGTTCTTTTGCTTTATTGTACGGCATTTTTGGATATCCGTTAACTGGCTAATCCCGCCAGAGAGGATGATGCGGGATTGCGATCGGTCCAGCACAAAAGTTAATTTTTCCCAATTCGGGCCCTCTAGAGCCCCGTCTTTTTCGATATCCGTGTAGATCAGGGTTCGGATGGCAAGCGCATTAAAGAATTCCAAGGCTTGCAGGGTAGTCACATTTTCGCTTTGGAGCCAACCCGAAGTTTGGACGCGATCCTTCCGGACATCGAGGCCCACAGCGATCGCGTCGCCGAATTTTTGAACAGCTTTTTGAAGTAACGAGCGGTCGAGGGCTTTTGTCCCTAAAACAACGCGGTTGATTCCAAGATCAAGGATCTTCTTTATCGTATCCAGATCACGAACTCCGCCGCCAAACTGGATGGAACATTTCACGCTCTTCCGGATCGCGAAGAGGGATTTTTCGTTTTTAAGAAGGCCCGTTTTTGCTCCCTCGAGATCTACGACATGGATCCATTGAGCCCCTTGCCTTTCCCACGAGCGTGCAGTATCCGCAGGATCCTCTGAATAGACGGTGCACCTTGAAAAATCCCCTTGGGTCAAGCGAACGACTTTGCCTTCAAAAAGGTCAATGGCAGGATAGATATTCATAGCTCACCAGGCGATAAAATTCTCTAAGATCTTCAAACCCGCTTCTTGACTTTTCTCAGGATGGAACTGGGTCGCGAAAAGATTTTTGATCCCGACAATAGCGGGAAATGTTTCAGTCCCATACTGGCATGAAGCAAGAATTGCCGCGGTTGAATCGGGTTTAGCATAATACGAATGGACAAAATAAAAATAGGAATGATCCGGGACCCCTTTGAGCAAAGGGTGCTCTTTGCGAAATTTCAGGTCGTTCCAACCCATGTGAGGGATCTTGATCTGTTGGGAGCGGAATCTGAGGATTTTACCCGGAATGAGTCCAAGCCCTTTAATGCCTGGATTCTCCTCACTTTTTTCAAAAAAAAGTTGAAGTCCCAAACAGACACCAAGAATTTTCTTCCCTTCCACGGCTTGCTGGCGGATCGGTTCAATCAACTTCAACCGTTTTAGTTCTTTCATGGCATCACCAAAGGCGCCTACGCCAGGCAGAATGATCTTCTGGGCCTTTTCTAAAGCCTTAGCCGTTGAGGAGATTGTGCAAGGGGCGCCTAAGTGTTCGATCGCTTTTGAAACACTTCGCAGATTCCCCATACCATAATCCACGATGGTGATCATGAATTCCTTTGCTCCTATTGGAGATTGAAAGCTACAGTGTTCCCTTGGTTGACGGGATCCCGCAAACTCGCGGGTCGATCAGGGTGGCCATATCCAGAGTTTTGGCAAAAGCCTTGAATAGACCTTCAATGATATGATGCGTGTCTTCGCCAGCGAGGATTCCGACGTGCATATTGATACCGGCATGCTGGCATAAAGATCTTAAAAAATCGACAGCATCTTCAAAGCTGTATTTGGCGGTTCGGGATAAGCGCACTCCTTTTCCTTTTGTGACATGAAGCGAAGGCCTGCCGGAAATATCCAATGTGGCACGGATCAAGGCTTCATCCATAGGGACGGCAAAAGAGCCGTAGCGACGAATCCCCTTCTTATCTCTCAGGGCTTTGGCGATAGCTTGTCCGAGCGTGATTCCGACATCCTCATTGGTGTGATGAATATCTACCTCGAGGTCCCCTCGGGCTTTGAGCTGCAGATCAAATAGGCCGTGTTTGGCGAATAAAGTCAACATGTGATCGAGGAATGGAATCTGAGTGTCGATCTTTGATTTTCCGGAACCGTCAATGCAAAGCGTGAGCTGAATATCCGTTTCGGATGTTTTTCGCTTAAGCGTTGCGTTTCGTTTTTTAAATTTCATGAACTGGACTCCTTTTCAGTTTCCGGATTTTTTTTGATCAAACGCGCCTCAAGAGAAATACGATGCAGGAATAACCCTTCCATATCCGTCAGTTTTTGCACATGCTCCTTGGCTGTCGCTAAGGCCTCAGGGGTATAGCGGATCAACTGTGAACTTTTAATAAAGGTCGAAGCACTTAGCGGAGAGTAATAGCGGGCGGTACCTCCTGTCGGAAGCACATGACTTGGACCTGCGATGTAATCCCCGACCACGGTCGGTGAATAAGATCCAATAAAAATAGCGCCGGCATTTTGGATCGATTTTGCGGTCTTTTCAGGTTCTTCGGTCATGATCTCAAGGTGCTCAGGAGCGATCTCATTAGCAGCCTCACAAGCTTCAGCCACGGATTTGACCTGAATGATGATTCCGGTATCTACCCGTTTCCGCATGACATCGACAAGTTTTTTAGAATTCGTAATTAAATACCCCATCCCGCCATGGTGCTCAGTTTGAGCGAGAAGATCACACGTCACAAAATCTGGATTTGCCGAAGCGTCGGCAATGATTGCAACTTCGCTTGGCCCAGCGACCATGTCAATGTCCACAAATCCGTACACTTGACGCTTAGCTTCGGTCACATAGGCGTTTCCGGGGCCGACGATCTTATCGACTTTTCGGATCGTCTTGGTTCCAAATGCCAAAGCGCCGATGGCTTGGACACCGCCCACACGATAGATCTCATTAACCCCCAAGAGATTGGCTACAGCCAGGATGTGTGGATCAATTTCTCCGGTATCGCGGCGCGGCGGAGTTGTGATCACGATCTCTTTAACGCCGGCAAGTTTTGCGGGAATGACGGTCATGTAAACGGTCGATACGAGAGGTGCGGTCCCAGCGGGAATGTAGATGCCTACCCGCTCGATAGCCTGATAACGTTTCCCGAGATAAACCCCGTTCGGGCCATTGATCTCAAACGATTTTTGAAGTTCTTTAGTGTAATATTCCCGGACGTTGTCTGAGATCTGTTTTAAAAGCGGAACGAATTGAACCTCGATCTTTTCAAAGGCACGGTTAATGTCCCCTTGATTGACCGAGAGTCGTTTTAATGGAAGATCGATCCCGTCGAATTCTCGAGTATAACGACGCAAGGCAAGATCCCCGGATTGACGGACCTCGGCCAGGATCCGGTTGACCTTTTTAAAGATCTTCGGATCAAAAAAAGACGCATAATCGCGCCGGACCTTTTTTTGAGTTTGCTTATCCCAGGATAAGACCTGCATATTTAAATTCCCTTTTCCGCAATATAACCAGCGATCAGCTGTTCCACTTGGGAGACTGCAGTCGTGAATTTTTCAGGGCTGGGGCCGCCTCCCTGGACGAAATCAGGACGGCCGCCACCGCTAACGTCAAGC
>CAYQTU010000101.1:3548-6048 GCA_964420575.1 uncultured bacterium | reverse complement strand
CGATCGCTATAGCTTTATGGATCCCGATCTGTGGGGCCGCGATCCCGATACCTTGAGGTTGTTTTTTCATCGTACGGATCAGCATCGCGACCAATTTGAGAAGTTCACGGTCAAACGAAGCGACCTTATTTGTTTTCTTTCTGAGGATCGGGTCAGGAAAAATGCGGATGGGGATGGCTTTCATTCGTACCTAAAGTGAGACGCGTTCGATAGGTTTGATCTGAATTTCGATCTTTATTTTTTTTGAAACACGGCTCAAAACCGCTTTGATTTTCGTAAAATCCGCGGCGGCCGGAACATCGACTTCAAGGATCAACGCATACGTCGTCTTAGCCCCCTGGCCTAAAATCCGGCTATCCAGATCCGTGATATTGATCCTTAATCCGGCTAAAACACGGCTGATCTCATACACGATCCCGATACGGTCCTTTCCAAAAGCTGTAATGATATACGGCCGGCAGTGGGCAGCATGTTTTTTTCCTCGCTTCGCTCCCCCTTTCAATGGCGCAATATGATAATCCATCGACCAAGGAGATTGGCTCAGAAGCTTCAATCCCCGGTCCACCGAATCGAGCGAGACCCGTTTCGGAAGGCATGCGGTCAACATCATCGCAAACTGCCCCTCCAAAAGCGTCATACTAACATCTTCAAGATTGCATCCTCTGGAAAATAGAAGGCTCGTGACTTTGGCTATGATCCCGGGTTTATCTTTACCGCTAATGGTAACGAGAACTCTATCCATGTTTAGGCTCCAAGATTTTTGATAATTTTTGAATCCCTCGGTCCAGGAGTTTATTTGCTCCTGCAGCCAGGATTTTTGAACCAACATATTGAAGGTCCGGTTGAATGGACGCACGCGGCAGCAGCCCATTATAGCGGAACGGAATGATCACTTGTCCATTACGTTCCGTCAAATATTCCAGCTCATGGACTTTTTTGATCATGAATTCGGATATGGACTGCGATAACGCCAAACGCAAGGCAAAATCCACGCCATTCTCAAAAAAACCATAGGTCCCTTTTCCGGATAGTTGATAATGACGGTGGATTAGATTCAGATCATCGATCCGCATCAGCCCTTGATAGACCTGGAATGCAATATCAGCTTGCTGAAAGGGCGTATCCTTACCCGCCAGCATTTCACCGATCTCGGGGGGCAATTCCGCGCCAAGCGCTGTCGTGACCGCTAAAACGGGGGTGAGACGGTCAAAAACCTCTTTAATGACATTACGATTCTTCAAAGCACCATCCCGGATCTCAATCTTGCCCTGTCCTTTAAGCGACCGTTTGATAGTTTCGCGATCTACCCCGTCAAAAGCGATCTGAGTCTGTAAAGTCAGACGGCCGACAAGATATTCGTTCGTCTTATACGCTTGCGGGGTATTCGTCTCTAAATCCAAGTCGATCATTTCAAGTTGCCCTTCGAAATGAGGCTTGGCATCGGCAAATCGCATCATTCCCCTTAAAGCGATTTTCTCCGGGCTGAAGCGGAGGTTAAAATCCATGATCTTCGAAGCAAGATCCAAATCCCCCTCAATCTGGATGTTCTTAGGAGCATCGCCTAAAATGGAACCGTTAAATATCGTATGAAAGCTCGCGTCAGAAGCGCGTTTCAACATCTCTCCGCGACACTGTTCCACCCGTAGCTGGTATGCAGGCTGAACTGTCTCATCAACAAACTGGACCACTCCCTCTTGGATCTCCACTTTTTTAAGGGTAAATGCCCATGCCGCTCCGTTGATCATATCAGTACGGTTTGGACGTGAAGGACGGATTGGCGAGGAAATCGCCTCCGGGGATTTTAAATCTCTGGTAGAAAGATCTTTCAACGGTGGCGCACTCTCTTCCGTCCCCACCATCCAGTTCCATGTGTTATCAGTACGACGTTTGAGAAAAACCTGGGGGTTTTGAATCAAGATGCGCGATAATGTGAATTGTTTGTAGAAAAGCGGCAGCAGTTCTGCCGTAATGCGAACATTTCGGCTTTCAAGCAGTTTCTCAAGACTCTTGGGATTATAAATCTTGATGCCATTGATCTCCACTTCGATCTGACCGCCCCAATGCAGATCAACATCCCCTAATTCAACTTGAACGCCTGTTTGTTTCGCTAAATATTGTTCCAATTCCGTGCGGAAGATGTTCGGATTGACGCCTCGAAGGATCAAAAAACCGAGAACAAAAACAAGGACCATAAAGATCAAAAGGCCGACTAAAAATCGGCTAAAAAATTTCATGCCGCCTCGTACGACCATATTCCTTCGCCTTTTGTTTTAGCCTCTTCTTGGAGTTTTAAAAAATTATCTTTTTTGCTGAAGTCCTGTGACTCATCAACCTTAGCCGCACCTATACGCACCATCAGCTCATTGATCATAACCTCTTCTTGATCAGGATTTCCTCCGCGCAAAAAAGGGAACTTGATATATCGGGTATCTACAAAAAGATAAACTCGCTGTGGCGCATCGGCATCGGATTTTTACGCGTGGGTACGCCGTTCATGTTC
>CAYQTU010000101.1:0-3538 GCA_964420575.1 uncultured bacterium | reverse complement strand
GGCGCATCGGCATCGGTCCTGTCCGGGGAATTTGTTCTTTGAACTTTGACCGCAAGACTTTGAGTCAAAACTCTTAAGATCGAGGCTCCCTCGATATCCAGCTGCAATCCGGCCAACACAACTTTTTTACCATCCGCTAAAAGCAAAACCCCGTCATCCTGGATTTCCTTAACGATCTCGGCAAAAAGATGCGAAGAACAACACAGCATTAAAAAAATAAACGCTATTACCCTAAAAGGTCGTTTACAATCCATGGAATCTTGAACCGCTATACCTCTTCTGAAAATTGCTTATAGCGGATCATCTCTCCTTTAGCGTAGATAAGACCCTTTGGAAATTTTGCCGCATTAAGATCCGGCCAGTATTTCACATGAATCACGGCATCTGCCCCATATTTCTTTTTCGCATCACAGACCAGTTCTTTATCCAGCAGCTTCTGAAAATAAGCTTCCTGTGACGGTTTTTCATAAAGTCTAAAACTCACGAGACTTAAAGTCTGTTGGAGACGATATGATGCTCCAAACGCGGGAGCTTCTTTTTTAACCTCTAAAACTCCCAACGACTCATAAGGCATGGAAGCTCCCTCAGGTGTCGCAATAACCTTTTGCATCCGAGAACAACCCGTTATCGCCATAGCAAAAATTATTACTCCTAAAATGACATGAGACCTCATTTCCGCATCCTCCTTCATGTTTGTTCTCTGTGTTATAGCTTTAATGAGCGTTTGTTTCAATCCTTCTTTTTGTCTTTACTGTATTTTTTTTTAATCCAAACCAGCGCCTCTTGTCGGGTCTTATGAGCTCCTTCCAATTGCAATTCATAAAGCTCTTCCAAAATAGGCTTCATGCCCGGCCCCGGGTCCACACCTATCTCAATCAAATCATGTCCGTTCACTAAAGGCTTGGGTTTAAGCTCCTCATGGGCATATTCCTTTAATTTTTCCTGAAGAAAGCAATAGTTATCCAGCATCCCGTGACTCGCAACACAATCAATGCGGTGAAGCTCCAGTTCCTCCATAAAATGCTCTCTCGCAATGAACTGTTTTAATTTCCCGGATCTCATTTTTTGGACATTCATAAAATTCATATGGTTCAAAACACATGAGACGACGCCTTCGATCACGTTGTTAGAAAACCGCAGGCGCTTCATAATATCCTGAGTCATTTTTGCCCCTACCTCTGAATGTTCATAAAAAGTGATCCTGCCATTGCGGAGCTCCATGGTCTTGGGTTTTCCGATATCATGGAACAGAGCGCCAAAGGCGAGGATCTCGGAGACCGGTGATTTTAAATTCTCCAGCAGAAGTCGGGTATGCTCAAAAACATCCCCTTCGGGATGGAATTTCTCAGGCTGTTGGACATTTTTCATCGCTTCGACTTCCGGCAGGATCTCACGCATCAAACCGGAATTTGACAGCAACACAAAACCTTTAGCCGCATGAGCGCGTGTAAAAATCTTCACCAATTCTTCGCGGATACGTTCCGGACTGACTTGATGGATCTCAGGGGCTTTTGCACAAACGGCGCTCCAAGTTTCTGTTTCGATCGGAAAATCCAGATTTGAAGCGAACCGGATCGCCCGGAGGATCCTTAATTTATCTTCATTAAATCGTTTTTCGGGGGAACCGATCGCCCGGATTTTTTGGGTCTCAAGGTCTGCCATACCTTCTACATAATCGATGACCTTGGCCTCAAAGGGATCGTAGAACATCCCGTTGATCGTAAAATCACGCCTTAAGGAATCTTCCTTGGGATTTGTAAAGTGAACACGCTCCGGATGTCGCCCATCCTTGTATTCTCCTTCCCCTCGGAACGTCGCAACTTCAAAAGGGATATCATCCGCGACCACTAAAATAACACCGAACTGCTTACCGACCGGGATGGTTTTAGGAAAAAGCCGTTCAACCTCGTCAGGTTTGGCCATAGTGGCAATATCAAAATCGTCCGGATTCTGGCCGCGGAGATGGTCGCGAACACAGCCCCCTGCAAAATAGGTCAGATAGCCTGCATCATGCAGCCGTTTGGCGATCCCTAAAGCAAGCCTGCCTTTTTTTGAACTGAGATCCATCGGTTTTTGAACCACAAATCGCCTTTCTTCTTAGTCGGGTTTATGCATTAAAAAAATCGCGGGCTGCTTTATCGCCAAATGCCTTCTGATAATCCGCATAATCGATCAATATCAGATCGGGCCGCTTTTCGGCGAACCTTTTTGCCAGCTGGAATCGTTCGCCGGGATGAGTTTCAAGACGCCGGCTTGCCACATAGCGGAATACATTCCCGCATTCCGGGCATGCCTTTGCTTCATAAGCATTGATCCCAAGCGCGTTACATGAAGCGCAGTTCCCCGTCAAGTCCCCGACGATCACCAGGCTTTTTTTAACCTCATCCATATCATAGCATTGATAAGTTCGCAGATAATGTCGATTCATTTTAGTCCCCTACTTTATGTAAACTTTATCACCCGCACGAACCCGGGTTTTGACCTGGATTCCGATCTCTTCCCCTTTGTTCGCCAAAGGGATCGGCTGATGGTCCATTTGCATGGACGCGACTTTCTGGCGGAAAAGCGTCGTGTGACCTTTAAATTCCAACTCATCTCCGACCCGGATGACGCCCTGCAACACCTTAACCACAGCCGCGTTCACATGCGGAAAATAGTGGGTCACCTCGGCTGCGGGCAAGGCTTCTAGGGCTTTCTTAATGATCTTCGGCTGTTTTTTTGAGGATCTCGTTTTCTTTTTTGCTGAACGGATTTTTCGAACGATTTTTTTCTTGCTCTTTATTGAACGCTTTTTCGTAGAAACTTTTTTAGCGCTCTTTTTTTTCGCTTTGATTTTGAAATTCTTATTCTTCTTTGGGGTTGATGAGCGGGACGAACCGAACAGGGATTTTTTTAGTTTTTTGAAAAATTCCATTTTGTTTTTCTCCTTCTATAAGCTCTTGCAGATCCACTCCTACCGGAAGAATCATCCGGCCGTTTTCTGCAAGTTGCTCCACAAGCGCCTGGGGGATCTGCGCGGGAGCAGCGGTGACGATAATCTTGTTGAAAGGGGCTTGCTGCGTCCACCCCTCCCAGCCGTTTCCTATGCGAAAAAAAATATTCCGATACCCGAGTCTTTGAAGCACACTCTCCGCAGAGTTTTCCAAAACCTCCATCAGCTCCATGGTATAAACTTCCGCAGCCAATTCGGCAAGAATGGCCGTTTGATAACCGGACCCCGTTCCAATCTCCAAAACACGATCTGTTGACTTCAGCCTTAGCGATTCGGTCATGTAAGCCACAATGTAAGGCTGAGAGACCGTTTGCCCATAACCGATCGGCAAGGGCTCATCTCCATAGGCCTCTTCAAGCGAGTAGCTTGGGATGAAACAGTGCCGCGGAACTTTCCGCATCACATCCAATACCCTTGGATCTAAAATGCCGCGACGGATAATTTGTTCCAGAACCATCTTTTTTCGATAGGCGTCCGCAATATTCCGCGATTCGTCGGATGGCTCCCCTTTTTCCAAAGAGCACCCTCCTCTAGACCTCAGCCTCC
>CAYQTU010000100.1:0-6513 GCA_964420575.1 uncultured bacterium | reverse complement strand
AACCCTCCGGCCGGCGGCATTCCATATTCTAGAGCCATAAGAAAATCCTCATCGATCTCCTTATGCTCCCCGATTAATTCCTTCTGCTCCATTAGACGTTGGCGTTGGATGGCAGGATCGTTTAATTCGGAAAAAGCATTCGCGATCTCCATTTTCGCCACAAACAGCTCAAAACGGTAAACCAAGTCGGGATCTTCGGTCTTTGCTTTGGCAAGTGGGGTCATCACGGTTGGATAATCGATCACAAATGTCGGATCCCATAAATTTTCCTCGACCTTTTCTCCAAAGATCTCGTTTAAGACATCGATGTCCTCCATGTCGTCAGCGATCTCAACATGAAGTTTCTTAGCCGCTTCCCGGACATTCACTTTACGGAAATCCATACCCGTGGCTTCCTGAAGAGCTCCGTAAAAGGAAACTCGTTTCCATGGCGTTTTAAAATTCAAGGTCTTATCCCCAAACGGGATCTCATCTTTTCCGTAAAGCATGACGACAAGGTGGCGGATCATTTCTTCGGTAATAGCCATCATATCTTGGTAATCGGCATACGCCTGGTAAAGTTCTAACATGGTAAATTCCGGATTATGACGGATCGAGATTCCTTCATTACGGAAATTGCGGTTAATCTCGTAAACTCTTTCAAATCCTCCCACCAAGAGTCTTTTTAAATAAAGTTCCGGAGCTACCCGTAAAAAAAGGTCTGCGTGAAGTGTGTGATGATGAGTCACGAACGGTTTCGCACGAGCACCGCCGGCCAAAGGCTGCATCATGGGAGTTTCAACCTCCATAAACCCCCGCCCGTCTAAAAATGCACGGATCTCGCGAATGATCCGGCTTCTTGTTTGGAAAGTCGTGCGAACATCATCATTCGCGATCAAATCCACATAGCGATGCCGGTAACGCGTTTCGACATCCTTCAAACCATGCCATTTTTCAGGAAGAGTCCGGACGATCCTGGAAAGCCTCTGGAATTTTTCTATTTTGATCGTATGTTCTCCCGTTTTTGAATTAAAAAGCTCTCCTTCAAGACCGATGATATCCCCAAGAGAAAGGTCCTTAAATCCTTTATAAGCTTCTTCTCCTAAAAGGTCTTTTTTGGCATAGATCTGCATACGCCCGCTCTCGTCCTTCAGATCACCAAAAGTACTTTTCCCCATATCCCGGCGCGTCATGAGACGACCAGCAACACGGACCTTTCGCCCTTCCTGAAAGTTTTCTTGAAGGGTCCCGAGAGAGTCTTTAGGCAGAAATCTCTCCCCGTAGTCAGAAGAACTCATTTGATTTTCCTTATCTATTGGTATTTAAAGACTTAAGTAAAATTAAGGATTCATTATATGTCAGGTTGAAGAGGAGTGTCAATTAAGTATAAAACAGTTAGTGTGTGTTAGTTTCTTCTTGAAACCTTTGTTGCTTTTGCTATGATGCACCCAACTTATGGACTTTAATTTCAATCCATTCTTGATCCTTTTTCTTTTTTTCGGTGCTGCATGGATCTACCGCAGTTGGCGGGCCCTTGCAACTTTGAACCGAGCCCCTGTTGTTCCCCTGGCAACGGCCGAACATATCCCCACTCAAAAAGTGAGCGTTTTAATCCCTGCTAAAAATGAAGAGAAAAACATCGCGGCTTGTGTGAATTCCCTCATCCGGCAACTCGGGGATGGTGATGAGATCATTGTGATCAATAATTGTTCGGAAGATAAGACTGAAGCTATTCTCAAAGAATTAGGCGCTGAACTGATCACGCTGGGTCAATTACCTAAAAATCCAAATGCAAAATTGAAGTATATCAATACTCCGCCCACTCCCGAAGGATGGACCGGAAAGAATTTCGCCCTCAGCTTGGGAGTACGTCATGCTTCCGGGCATTGGTTCCTTTTCACGGATGCCGATACCCGGCATATGCAAGGAAGTCTTTACTCTAGCGTCGCCTATGCTGAGAAAAAAGAATTGGATCTTTTAACACTTTTACCCAAGTGTCTTGCTGAAGGTTTTTGGGAGAATACGATTCAACCCTCAGCGATGGGATACCTCGGCCTTTGGTTCCCGATCGAAGAGATCAACGATCCAAAATCTTCTATTTATTTCGGCAACGGTCAATACCTGCTCACTCACCGGTTCCATTATCTCGGGATCGGCGGGCATGCAGCGGTCAAAGAGGCTTTCTTGGAAGATTTTGCTTTGATGAAAAAGACTAAAGAATCCGGAGGAAAAGGGGTCTGCGGTTTCGGAATGGACCTTTACGGAACCCGTATGTATGACTCTTTTGATGCAATTTGCCGCGGATGGCGCAGGATCTTCCTTCACGCTTTCAATCGAAATCCAAAGATCCTCTTTCGCCGGTTCCTGAACGTTTTAACTTTTTCAGTGATGCCTTTTCTTTTTTACGGCTTGGTCACTTTCCTCGCGTTCACCAATCCACAGGTTTTTGGTGCAACCTGGGCAGTTGCCACTCCGATCCTTGGGATTATTTTCATTACGGCTTGGAAAGTCCATGATATGGTCCAGGCCCCAAAAACTTTCGCGATCTTTCATCCTATCGCGGCCTTCTGCATCGCCATGATCTTGTTTGATGCTTGGATCATGGCTCTTCTTAAGAAACCGACACAGTGGCGGTGATTATTTTATAGCCGTTCGGATCAAATGGCGAGATACCCGGTCTTGACCGCATAACCGACCAAGGTTTTAAGAAAATCATAATCAGTTTCAGGAAGCGGGATCGAGGTCCCGCGCAGGATTTCTTCCGTATTCTTCGTATCAAAAGTCAAGTGCCCGTTAAGGTACCCCAGGTAGGGCTCCATCATCGAAAAAACCATCTGCTCCTGCGGGTTAAGATTGGATTTCTTGAAATCATCCGGGGGGATCACTTCGATCTCGGGGATATGCGGATACTTTTCATCCCGGAGTTTAAGAAGCAGAGCCATGGACGGTGGTTTTGAAGAAACGAGATGGTATGTTTTGCCGATGGTCTTAGAATTTGAAACAATCGCGCAGGTCGCTTTAATTACAAAATCGATCGGAACAATATTGAAAGTATTTTCCGGAAGGGTCGGGATCTTGGATAATACCCCGTGTGCAAATAATTTGATGAACGGATAGATCACATTAAAATCCGAGACCTCTCCGGTTTCTGAATGCCCGACCACAATGCTTGGCCGGATAATGGTCGCCGGCAACCCTTTGGCCATGGCTTCCCGCACTTTTGTTTCTGAACGGTACTTGCTGGATTCATAATGGTTCGCAAAAGCAGGCGCTTCAGGCAATTCATCCTCTTTGGAATGATAAGTCCAAAGACTTCCCGCGACAAAAGCCGTGCTAAAATAGACAAAACGCTCGAGGCGTCCTTTTTTCTTCAGATCCCAGGCGATCTCAAGCGCATGTTCAGTACCTCCCACATTGATCTTTTGGCAATCTTTTTCGGTACCGTTCAAGGCGGTCAGCGCTGCGATATGATAAAAAACTTTCGTTTCCCGCTCTAAAAATTCCAGATCGGATGTTTTGATGCCGAACCTGGGAAGCGTGACATCGCCTTCAATGATATGAATGCGGGACTTCAATGGGCTGTCCAGCCCCATCTCGTTCAGAATTTTTTGGACTCTATCCGAATGTGAATTCCGGTTCTTGGCCCGGGCAAGGACTGCGATCTCAGAGTCCGTGGTCTGCAATAGTTCTTTAACCAAATCCTGGCCGAGAACTCCGGTCGCTCCCGTCATAAAAATAAGGTTATGCGCCATCGTATCTCCTCAAAGCCAAACAAATGTTCTGGCCGCCAAACCCAAAAGAGTTCGATAAAGCCACGTTCACATTAACACGACGGGCTTCATTCGGGACATAATCCAGATCACAGACCGGATCGGGTTCCTCATAATTAATGGTCGGCGGAATGATCCCGTCCCGCATGGTTAAAAGACAAATGATCGCTTCCACCGCTCCAGCGGCAGCAATCATATGACCCAACATTGATTTTGTTGAGCTGATCGGAATCTTATAAGCCTGTTCGCCCGCAACTTTTTTGATCACTACAGTCTCAATCGCATCATTTACGAGCGTCGAAGTGCCATGCGCGTTGATATAACTGATATCCTTAACGCCCAGCCCCCCTTTAGTCAAAGCGATCTCAATCGCCTTAGCGGCCCCTTTCCCTTCGGGATCCATATCGGTCAACCGATAGGCATCTGCTGTCGAACCATAGCCAACCACTTCTCCCAAGATCCGAGCTTTCCTTTTTCGTGCATGTTCAAGCTCTTCGAGGATTACAACCCCAGCGCCTTCGGAAATCACAAATCCATCCCGTTTTTTATCAAAAGGCCGGGATGACTTTAAAGGATCCTCATTTCGTGTGGAAAGAGCGGTCAAAAGACTGAATCCGGCAACTCCTAAAGGATAGATCATTGAATGGGATCCCCCGGACATCATCACATCTGCATCACCCCGGCGAATCCACTCAAAGGCCTCTCCGATCGCTTGAGAGGAAGCCGCACATGCGGTCAAACAATTTGAAACAGGACCCCGGATATCAAATGAACGCGTCAGGTGCGTGACCGTCATGAAAGGCTGCGTCTCAAGCTCCTTGAGTGCATTCATATTCAAACCCGCAAGCGTCAGGTATTTTCCTTTATCAACGACTTCACCGTTGCTTCCGAATGAGCCGGTGATCGTTTTCAAAAACGGGCCAAAATCGATCCCACTGTCCCCTGCGCCAAAATAGATCCCAAATCTTCTGGGGTTAACGGAAAAAGGTTTTAGATTTGCGTCTTTGTAAGCTTCCGCCGCAGCATGCAAAGCAAAAAATGTGCTCCGTCCGGCACACGACAAAGGCGGATCTTTTTCCAGCCATTTATCGAACGGAAAATTCCGAACTTCTCCGGCAATACGGGTTGGGAAACGGCTTGCATCAAAAAGTGTGATCGGCCCGATCCCCGATCTTCCTTTGAGCAACTGGGGCCACATGTCCCGGACACTGTTGCCGAGCGGGGTTACGGCCCCCATGCCTGTGATCACTACGCGCCGGTTCAACATTTTTTAAACACCAAGGCTGCGTTCTGACCGCCAAACCCAAAAGTATTTAAGATCGAATACTGCACTTCGTGGGCCAGAGGTTTTTCTTTTACAAAAGGTAATGGACAATGCGGATCGGGTGTTTTCAGATTGGCGACAGGCGGGATCGTTTTCTGCTGCATAATGAGTGCCGTCATCGCTGCTTCAATGCTTCCAGAGCCATAAACCAGATGCCCGGTAATCGGTTTTAGCGTGGTGACATGCAACCGCTCACACGGACTGGCATAAAGCGAATGGATCGCCAAAGATTCCTGGATATCTTCTTGTGGGATCCCGCTCCCGTTCGCTACGATCAAATCGATATCCGTTGCTTCCAGTGAAGCGTCCTCAAGCGCGCGCCGGATCGCTACCCGCTTTCCCGTAAAATCATCGGAATCACGGGGATCATAATTAAAATCGGAAGAAGATCCGTATCCGATGATCTCCGCATAAATGGTCGCTCCTCGTTTTTCCGCACTTTCCAAAGATTCCAGAACGAGAATCCCGGCCCCTTCCCCAAGAATAATACCGTCATGCCGTTCATCAAAAGGACAATACGCCTCTTCAGGCTCCGCTTTAGACTGGGAAAGCAGCCCTAACAAGTAAAATCGTGAAATTCCCATGGCGTTGATCTTGGAGTCCGTACCGCCCGCAAGCATCATATCAGCATCTCCCCGTTCGATCACCCGGTACGCTTCGCCGATCGCCTGAGCGCTTGCAGCAGAAGATGTGGTGATGGTGTTACTTGGACCGCGCAATTGATGTGCCATCGAAACATGGCATGCCGGCATATTCGGCAAATATTTCAGGAACCAAAGCGGGTAAAGCGTACGAATCCCTTCCTGGCCGAATTTAGTGATCGAGAATTGACCGAATTCATCCAGGCTATTACGGAATCCGACTCCGATCTCATCAAGGTCATTATTGATGATACCGGTCCCGAGTGTTACCCCAAAACGCGTCGGGTCGTAGGAGGTCCCAAAAAGCTTGGCATCTTCAAGGGCAAGACGGCTTGCCGCAACCGCAAGCTGGATCTCACGAGACATTAATTTGAGGGATTTCCGGTTCTCGATAAAAAGCTTCGGATCAAAATGAGGGATCGTACCTGCAAAGCGGAATGAGAAACCGTTGAGATTGAGATGAGTGGTTGCACGAACCGCAGATTTTCCGGCCAAAGCGGCTTCCCAATAAGGCTTCCACCCTTGACCGCAAGCCGTAACGGTCCCTAATCCTGTAATGACAACTCGACGCTTCGGATTCATACAGAACCTACGACTTTTTCCCGCACTCCGAAGTGGCTCATGAATGCGTCATGGAAAGTAATGGATCGATCTTGTTCGGGAAGTAACCGCCCAACCGTCATTAGAAGGAATTTTGCTTTAGCCACCATACCTTCCGCGGAAGTGATCACGGCTTCAAGCCATCCACCGTCAGGCCCCAGTCCTTCAGACCAGGCTTCGATGCTTAGCGCTGTTCCCG
>CAYQTU010000099.1:0-6562 GCA_964420575.1 uncultured bacterium | reverse complement strand
GACCCTTGTCGACCATCATTGTTTCCGGTCCTGCATCGCAGCTTCCACGGGGCTACCTCCGGAAATTCATCGCCATATTAACCTCTTTCCGGCAACCATTATTGACATCCCCCCCGAAGAACTTGTAGAAAAACTTTCGTCTCATTGTCCCGCCAAAAGCTATTGTTTTGAAATTAGCGAGCAACAGCTCTTGGGAGAACCCTCACACCTGATCGGCCCCGTAGATGCTTTTAAAAGATATGGTATTACGATTGCGGTGGATGATGTCGGGTTCGGGAATACCTGCCTGGAAAGCCTGATCCTTCTTGAGCCGGATGTGATCAAACTTGATAAAAAATATGTTCGCGGGATTTCACAAAATCCTCACATAGAAAGATCTTTAAAGCGCGTCTTGAAAGTAGCTGAAGATCTTAATGCCGAAACGATCGCGGAAGGTATAGAATCCTTAGAAGACCTCAAGCGTCTTCAAGAGTTGGGCGTTAAATATGGCCAGGGCTTTCTCCTTGGGATGCCTGCTTGATTAAAGGTTTATCAAAAAAGAGGGATAACATCTTGGCCCAGAAGGTAAAAACAGCGGATAGAAAAGACCCGATCATTTGGCAAACCCGCCTTAAATTTTTTCTTTCATTGGCTTTCCTTGTTTTTTTTACGTGCGGCCAATTCTTTATTTTAAGACATCAATTACACCGCGCTGAAACAGATGCTGCTGTAATCGGCTACATGGAAAATCAATACAGCCTCATCCAAAAAACGACCTTTTTCGCAGCTTCTTATTCGCAATCCATAGATGTTGTTGAACGGAAAATTTTAAGAGAGAACGTCCACGACGCATTAAAGCTAATACTTGTTTTTGAACCTTTTTCCACTCAAGAGAGCCTTAAAGCCACTCTATCCTCCGAATTGACAAAAAAAATCCGGGGCATTTATTTTAATCATGAAGGCCTTTTAAACAAGGAGGTGGGTTACTACATTGCCAATGTAAAATCATTTTTAATGGCTTCCCCCATCCGGTTAAGTTCGGACAACCCTCTTTTAACCTCTTTACAGACAAGAAGCATGAAGCTTTTGGAGTCCGTACGGGGCGAAGTCGCGGAATACCAGACTAAAAACCAAAAACATCTCATGTGGTTAAGGACCATGGGGCTATTGCTGTTTTTGTTATCTTTAAGTTGTTTGATCGCGATCAGCATTTTAGTTTTCCGCCCAGCGGTCAAAAGTATTGAGAATTATCTTTTCCAGTTAAAGAACGTCAATTTTTCTTTGGAAGAAAGGGTCGCGGAAAGAACTTTAGCTCTTGAAGAAAAAGCTTTGGAGTTGACCCGGATCAACGAACAGCTAAGGCTGGAAATGCAGGAGCGGCTTCGCATTGATACCGAACTTAAAAGGACCCAAGCCCAGCAGGAAGCGCTCTTGGATAATCTGCCCGACCTTGCTTGGCTTAAGGACCAACATTCAAATTTCATTGCCGTCAATGGTCCTTTTGCAAAAGCTTGCGGTTTTAAAACCGAAGAACTGTGCGGGAAAAATGATCTCGACATTTGGCCCCGCGAACTGGCCGAGCAATATCGTGCAGACGACCAGGAAGTTATGCGGTCCCGGAAACAAAAACGGGTCGAAGAACTTCTGGCGGATAAAGAAAAAGGATGGGTCTGGATCGAAACCATCAAAATGCCTATTTATAATGAAAAAGGAGAAGTCACAGGAACCGTAGGGATCGCCCGCGACATCACGGAACGGAAAAAAGCTGAAGAGCAACTTCGTGAGATGTCCTTGGCTATGGAAAATGCTTTGGACGGAATTGCCCGGTTCGATGCCAATATGAAATACCTGAGCGTTAATAAATCCTACGCCGCAATGATGGGGTATTCTCCTGAAGAGCTAATCGGCCTTAATCGCATTCTTACCGTCTGCGCCGAAGACCATGGAAAAATTAAAGTGGCGTTTGAAGAAATGAAGAAAAATGGGAAAGCTGAATTTGAAGTTAAGGCTATCCGCAAAGACGGAACCATTTTTTACCAGTACGGCGTGGTGGTCAAAGCTTATGATAAAGACCAAGAATTTACCGGTTTTTACTGTTTCGCAAAAGACATCACTGAACGGAAATACCGCGAAGCATTGGAAATAAAATCGGAGCTTATTTCCATGGTCTCTCATGAACTCCGAACCCCTATCCATTCGGTCAAAGAAGGGATCAGTATCGTGCTGGAAGGTTTGACCGGAGAGATCAACCCGGAACAAAAAGATGTCCTCACGATCTCCAAAAGATGCATCGACCGTTTAGCTCGGCTGATCAACGACGTGCTGGTTTTCCATCGCATGGATGCCGGCGTCATTGAATTCAAGATGGAAAAAGAGAGCATTAACGCTTTGATCCAGGAAGTCGCGGAAACAAGCCAGGCCCTCATCAAAGATAAGGGGCTTTCTTTAAAGCTGAATCTCGGAGGGAATCTCCCAAAGGTGAAAATGGACCGGGATAAAATTATTCAGGTCGTTACGAACTTCATACAAAACGCCGTAAAATTCGCTTCCACGGGAGATATTTTGATCACTTCTTCCTTGGCTCCGCCTTTTATTAAGGTTTCGGTCTCCGATAAAGGCATCGGGATCAAGCAGGAGGATATTTCCAAGCTTTTTAGAAAATTCGGGCAGCTCGAAACCGCAAAAGCGGTTGCCCCGGGAGGGGCCGGTCTTGGACTCGCTATCTCTAAAAAGATCATCGAGCAACACCATGGGCAGATCGGCGTCGAGTCAGAATACGGGCACGGCAGCACTTTTTATTTTACATTACCTCTAGAATAAATCCTCCGGCAGGATCAATCTTCGTGGAGAATACTTTGAATATTGTCCTGACCCAGAACAATATCTATCTTAGGGCTCAATTTGTTCTGGGCGGATTTTTGAACGTGACGGATCTCCACCTTCACCTCTCCGGCAGCAGAAAACCATTGTGGGTCTATCAGGATCGAAGTCCCTTGAACTAAAAGCGAACCAATCTGTTTTTTCTCTTCCCCCGTCTTAAAGACCTTTACATCGTAGGCGCGATTTTCTTCCTTCTCAAACCCTCTTTCGACGGCAAGATCATTGAAGGTTAGCCGCCCATTTGAAAGATCAAACCGGTCTAAACCGTTCACCCTCTGAAGCCAGTAGCTTGCGATCAAGTCGCGTCTTTCGGCAAGGGTCTTAACAATTTCTGTTTCATCTTCCGGACGGGTGTACTTCCCGGCTTTGGCCATAGCCCGGATATCTTCATTTGAAAAAGCTAGGAGGATCTTTATGGCCCAAAGCGCATCCGCTCGAGTGATCGAGCGAAAGGCTTCATAGGGGAATTGGTTCTTATACTTTCCCGGATCAAAATAAATGTTATTAAAATACCCAACAGCCGGAGAAAAACCGTTTTTATTTTGAGCGTTCTTCCATTTTTTCTGCCAGGGCTTCTCCCAAAAACCAAGCGATAAAATCGCCTTTGCGGTTTCGCCATAATCTACAAGATGCTCGTATCCGTCCATGGGGGCTTTCACATTTTCACCTGAGGCCCCCAAAGCACTCCTAAAGTTGGTCAAGTAGCGCGTCACGATCTCTTTTCCGTTTTCGCTTGTGCGTAACTCCAGAGTGTTCCCTTCCCGTAAATCATTTTGGTTCAGCCAGGCTGAAAAAATCCCTAAGGCTCTGATCTCGCGCCGGTCGCGATGGTAAAAAGGGTCTGTCGGGTCTTTTTTCCTTTTAGAATCAAAGCTAAAACTCCCCTGCGAAACGCCTTCAAAGACCTTACAAGCGGAAGCCCGATAGAACCCTTCTTGAGTCTGGGGAAGAAAAGAGAGGTGTTTTTCAAGAAGTTCTTGGGTGAGAGGTTTGCGGAACCCTGTTTCTTCATCCGAAACAGCATCCGCAGCGACCCGGATCTGATCAGGACGGAATAGAAGGATCGTATACTGCGGCACGTTATACCCGATCGCATGATAGAAACGGCTGGCAATAACTTCCGCGGCGGTCGTAAGTTCTAAATTCGAGATCGGATCAAATTGAAGGGTATAACGGTCTCCGCGAGCATCCTCAACCCAAAGTTTAGGGTAGAGGCCATTCTGTTCATTTCTGATCACGGTAAGTTTTTGGCTCAAATCCGGGCCTTCCGTCTCGGCTGAGCCTCGTTCAAGTTCTTTTAAAGAAAGCTTGGCATACCCTTGTCGACGATTAAAAAAAGAGGAGTCCAAAATTTCATCAAATACGGTAATATCCGCTGACGGGATCTTTTTACGGAATAATTTTCTCCCCCAGCGCCCAAGGTCCAGCTGATTCGTCCCTTCCTGATAAAAGTTCTGGTCAAAAAGGTCTTTATAAAAACCTGTTTCGTTCTTTTTGGGGCTCGCCGCGGGTTCCGCAGAAAAAACCGAGGGGATAATAAAAAAATAAAGCAACCCGGCAGCGATAACCCATTCTGTGTTAAAACGACATTTTATTTTTTTCATTTTTTAGCCCATTAAAAAGCGATCTTATTTTTCAAATAAAGCCGCGTTCCTTCATCTCCGTGCGCCACTGAAAAATCAAGAAGCATATTCTTCGAATAGGTCAGATAAAATCCTATCCCATAGGATTCTCGGAAGTTTTTAAACTGGAACCTCCCGAAATCCCGGAAAACCTGTCCTTCATCCACAAAAAAGGCAACGCTCATCTTATATTCCCGGTATTCCCAAACCGCATACCGGTATTCCAAATTAAGCAGTAAGGCGGTCCGGTCAAAAAAACGGTTATAGGCAAAAGCGCGCTCAGTCTGGCTTTCTCTCGGGAAGATCCCCGACCCGCCGAGTTTTGTCATATTGTAAAAAGGAACACTGCCGCCATTTATGGTCTGATGGTGCTCTCCGAAAAACCGTGCGACAAAAATACGGCGCGGAGAACCTAAACGGAAGTATTTGGCCAGATCAAGCTGGTAAGTAAAATATCGCGCCCGAGAATCGTTAACCCCTTCTGTATATTTAAAAAGCAATTTTTGATAACTGCCTCGCGTGGCAGCGTCTTTGCTGTCCCGGGTATCACGGTTTAAAGCTAATGAATAGCCAAGCAGGTCATCCCCCGCAAGCCCCGGCAATGTCCTCTCGGAAAACGTGTTCAGAATGTTAGCTTTTCCGTCATGCCGACGGGTATTGATATTCACATGATCATAGGAGAACTTTGAGACAAGATCGAGCGTGGGAGAGAACTCATAACCTGCGGCAACCCCTAGCGTCGTCGCTTCTTTGCCATAACACATACTGTCCCCTCGGCTGCTTTTGGGTCCAAGCCCGTAAAAAGAATTGTTCTCTTCGTCCCGATATTGGAAAAAACCTGAAAGATGCGCTCCGGTATCCGCGATACGTTGTGCCCCAATCTCAGAACCAACATGAAAAAAAACTTCAGGGCCGTGATAGATCTGCGTTTTAAAGATAAAATCCGGGGCTTTTTCCTTTTGCCGTGTAATCTTCATAAGATCAAGATCTGCTCCATAATAGGGGTACGGGACGGAATCCATGGTGCCCAAAACAGGGGTCACGCCATAATCCATCATTTTTTCATACATCCAGATGGCTTTTTTATCGAGGCGCTGCTGTTCGATATAGACAAGACTTTTATCTATAGGCCACTTGATCAGTTCAAAAGGAAAAGCAATAACCGAAGAAACGGGCCCCTTGAGAGAGGTTTCTTTATTTTGAGATAGAGTTTTGGGCGAAACTTCTTCCTGAGAAGATGCGAGGACAGGGGAAGGAGCAATGAGTGCGATCACTAGTAAAATCGAAAAAATTTTCTTCACGGGTCTGTCTGCCTTAATAAGGGTTTGAATTCCTCGGTTTCCTAATTATCGGCATTTTCCCTTTTTTGATAAGGGTTTTCTCTTGCGATGTTATATCAAAAATCCTCTTCGACCTCAAAGGCATTTTCGATAAATTCGATCTGCGGTCTTTCTTTCTCAAAAAGAATTGCGATCACTCCAAAGGAAATAGAAAAATCTTTTTTCTCTTTTTTTAAATACCAGCGAGCGAGCTTGATCAATTTTTCCTGCTTGGTCTTGTTAACGGCTTCTTGGGGCAGCCCGAACTGATCGCTTGAGCGGGCTTTGACCTCGACAAAAATCAGTTTCTTTCCCTTTCGGGCTACGGCATCGATCTCCCCGCGGGGGCAGCGGTAGTTTTTCTCAAGAATTTCATAACCGTTTTGCTTTAAAAAATTGCAGGCAAGGATCTCCCCGCGGGCTCCAAGGGAAAAATGAAAGGGCTTCTTGTTGGGAGAAAGTTTCATGGCCTTTAATTTTTAATCATTACCGCCTCATTCGCGGATTTCGCTTCAGAGGCCCGGACCGGTCCAAAGCTTCTCCGGTGCGCAGGACAGGGTCCGAGCTGAAAAAGCTTTTCGAGATGTTCCGGAGTAGGATAGCCTTTGTGGGTCGCAAAGGCATAATGCGGATAAACGGTGTGAAGCCGAATCATAAAAAGATCTCGATAAACCTTTGCGATCACCGATGCTGCAGCAATACTAGCGGATTTCTGGTCCCCGCGAACGATCCCTTTTTGGCCGATAGGAAGATCCAGCTTCA
>CAYQTU010000098.1:0-6589 GCA_964420575.1 uncultured bacterium | reverse complement strand
CCACCCAAAAACCCATCGCTATCCCCCAGCGGGCCATTCTGAATAGCAGCCGTCGTGGTGATATGGTGCTCGATCTTTTCCTTGGATCGGGATCGACCCTTATGGCGGCCGAAAACACGGGCCGAAGATGCTTTGGGATGGAGATCGATCCCAAGTATGTTGATGCCATTGCAAGACGCTACCTCGCATTCACGGATGGAAAGAACGTCTCGGAAGAAATCAAATCCCGGTATCAAGGAGCCAGTCATGCCTGAACCCAATGAAGAACAATCCAGCCTCTCGTTGATCCAGCAGATCAAGGAGAAAACCATCGATCCTCAGAATCTTGATAAAAAGCAGCGGCAGGAATGTGTCGCGACCTTGGAATGCGAAGGATACAGTCCGGCAAGCATTGCCCAAATCCTCCGTCGCAGTGAAAAAACTATAAAACGCGATCTGGATGAGATCCATGAGGCAAGGTCCTTTAGGCCCGATCCAAAACTCATCCATCAACACGTCGGCATGCTCTGTCAACGGGCGGAAGCCCACCAAAGCTTCCTTATGCGCTTGGCAAGAAGCGGGTCGGGCTCTGTCGGTGAGCGAGCGCAGGCTGAGTATTACGCGTGGCAGGTCCTGAAGGAATTGAATCAGCTACTCCAATCGATGGGATTTCTTCCGTCAAGACCGCAAGAAGTTGTCGGGAACATCTTTCACCACTCGGATAACGGCAATCTCCTCGATGAATTAAAAGCAAGACTCACCTCAATCGAGCTTTCCGCAAAAGAGGCCGGAGAGCTTTCGCCCGAAAGGGCGGAATACATTCGGTCGCTAAGCCTCGAAATCACCAAAATAGAGACGCTTGAGAAAATCCAAGGCCTCGAAACTCAAAAGGAGACTCCCCATGAATCACCAAAACCGGATTCACAATAAGCTCACGCAACTTTCAAGAATGCTCGGCGGCGGGTTCGCCTATTTCCGAAGCTATTACTTCAAGCATTACCATAAACTCCCGGACTCCGGATTCCACAAGGAACTTTATACAATGCTGGCCGGAATCACGCACAACCGGGGCTCAAAACTTGCGCTCGCCGCTCCTCGCGGGAGCTCCAAAAGCACCCTGATCAGTTTGGAGTACGTGATCTACTGCATTTGCTACAAACTCGAACGTTTCATCATCATGATCTCAAGCACTACAGACCAAGCCACGGGCTTTCTCTCTGAGATCAAAAATGAACTGATGACAAACCCGCGTCTTATCACCGATTTCCCCGATATTTGCGAGATAGGACAAAAACCAGGACCCCAACGCTGGCGCAATAACGAGATCATCACACGAAACGGCATCAAGGTCGTGGCACTCGGCTCAAATCAGCAGATCCGCGGACGGAGGAACCGGGAAGAAAGACCGTCTCTGATCATCCTTGATGACTTCGAAACTGATGAGAGATTCCAAACTCCGGATCAATACGACAAACTTCATCGGTGGCTCACGAAATCCGTCCTAAAATCCGGCACCTCACAAACCAATGTCATTTTCACCGGGACGATCCACCATTACCATTCCCTCCTCGCCCAATACACGCACGCTCAAATGAACCCGGGCTGGATCAAGCGCATCTATCGTTCCGTGATCTCACCATCTGCTCACCCAGCACTCTGGGAGAAATGGGAAAAGATCTACAACCATCACGAGAACTTTGAAGATCAGGAAGGACCCGCCGCAGCCCGGTTGTTTTTTGAGGCGAACCAAGCCCAGATGCTCGAAGGCACGCAAGTCTTGTGGCCCGAACAAAAAGACTATTACGCTCTTATGACCCTGCGGGAAGACGACGGGCACGCCAGCTTTGACAGCGAAATGCAAAATGAGCCGATCAATCCCAGCGAATGCCTTTTCAATCTCGAGGAGCTCCACTACTGGGATGATCAGTACGAGTCCGAAGAGGAGCTGTTAAGCGTGATTGGGGACCATAAAGAATTTTATGGGGCTTGCGATCCAAGCCTTGGGAAACACAAACATCGTGGAGACTTCTCGGCAATTATCTCTATTGTTCGAGATTCAGATACCGGGATCATTTATGTCATCGATGCCGACATCTCACGCCGAACCCCTTCCAAAATCATTGATGATACCCTTGTCTACTGTAAAACCCGCCGCTACGAAAGATTCGGGTTTGAGGTGAATCAATTTCAGGTTCTTATGGCGCAGGAATTGGAAGATCGCGGGAATAAGGCCGGGATTTATCCTTCCATCGAACAGATCCAAAATACGGGCGACAAAGTGGCAAGGATTGAATCACTCCAACCCCTTGTAAAAAATGGCGCCGTGCGCTTCTCCCGTAAGCACAGGACCCTTCTTGAACAGATGAAATACTTTCCCAAATGGAAATATGACGACGGAATCGATGCCCTGGAAATGGCGGTTCGCCTCTGCAAGGATTACCCCACGGGCCCGCTGGCATGGGATATTGATACTTATCCGGGGCGTTAACGAAAGTTTGCAAACTTTCTTAAGGCAATTTAGAAGTCAACGAGGTCGGAACAGGTGACCTTAAGGGTTTTGGCGAGTTTTTCGATGGTATCGATCCTGATGGCGGGCGGGGTCTTCCCCTTGATCTTCTGCAGGTACTTGTAATCGATCCCTGCCTTCCCCGCAAGCTCCTCCTGCGTAATCCCCTTCTTCAGCCGGAGCTCCTTTAATTTCTTTCCTAATTTCAGTCGTGCGGTAGTTTCCATAACACCGCATTATGCTGCGGTGCTTATCAACTGGACACCTAAGCAAACTACGGTGTATAGTCATTCGCAATGGACTCAAAAACATTGCGAGAGATTTGGGACAAGACCAAAGGTCACTGCCATTTCTGCGGAGATCCCGTTACCTTCGAATTAAGAGGCTGGAAAGAGGGCTCACTCAAAGGCTATTGGGAAGTCGATCACATAATCCAAAGGCAGAAAGGCGGCTCCAAAACCGCCGAGAACTGCCTCCCCGCCTGCACACGCTGCAACCGCCTCCGATGGCACCGGACCGGAAAAGACATGCGCCGCATTCTAATGTACGGTCTCGTCGCGCAAGAAGAGATCAATAAACGCACCTCGGTCGGTGAGGCGATCATCCGCCGACATAAACACCGCATGGCCGTCAACAGGTCCCGCCGAACAAAAAGACACGGCAAAAAAGTCCCAGCATGCCTCTGATAGCCAATTCTCAAGAAATCATTACCCTTCCATCAGGCGAAGAGGTCCATATCCCGAAAGCGATCGTTGAATTTAAAGCTTGGGATGGCCATCCCGTCAAAGACACATATGGCGGCAAAGCATTATTGGATTACAAAGGAACTCCCCTGTTTGCGGAACTCGTGATCCTGCGGATGCTTGAAGAAGATGGCTGGTCAGGTGTCTGGGTCGATAATTACCGCAAGAAATTCAGAATCGGCATGCCGGGCATAGAAGAACCAATATTCTTCCCTTCCAGACAAAAACGGCGTTTAGATGTCATTAAGGAAGCAAACGGCTCCATGAGCGGCTGCTGGGATGTATTCGCGTGGCGCGGAAGCGAGATCCTGTTCGCCGAATCAAAGCTTAGCGGCAAAGACCGAATCAGGTCAAATCAAACTAAGTGGTTGCAGAATACGATGAAGGTAGGATTTTCTGCCAGGAATTTTCTACTTGTAGAGTGGTCAAATGCGTAAATCACTGCTTTTTGTTACGGATAAAATAGTCCATTAAATTATAGATTTCTACCAAGTAAGATTTAAACGCTTGCAAATTAGCCGCTTGAACATTTTTGTCCCTACCGCCACCAAGCGGATGTCCCGCCTCATTTCTATTAAGACGTATAAAATTGAATAAGGTATCAATATGAACATCAAAATTCTGAGGAAAATGAGTCTTAATATCTTTGGGCAGTTGAAGAAACGATTCTTTAAAAAATTTATACTTTTTAAAAATAGAATCCTCACCCATGAGTCTTTCCTTTACTGATGGTTTTGTATCTGCTACGTAATTAGCAAAAGATTCTATCAGAAGCAACATCACCTGCTCGGACGCAACTCCCAATGTAATTGTTGAAGAAAGGATTAAATCACGATTAAAGGAGCTGATACTTTCCTTAAGGTAATCAAGAACTATGGGATCAAGGGCGGGTAATTCCTTCGTAATTTGAGAAATATAACCATCTGGATCTAGCGGAACAATTACGCCTTCGCGAATACATTTTTTGCCATGCTCAGTAAGCTCAAGCCAAGGATGCTCCCACTGACCATAATTGTGACCTATCATGATTATGTTATTTAACAGCAGGAGATGAATTTCCTCAAAAATCTCTTTTCGATATCTATTCCGAACCCCCTCACCCAAACGTTGATCAATGCAATGCGCGACATTACCCAACTGAGTGCTCGGCTGCTCGTTGAAATGACGCAAAATTTCATTGCGAAGGGTTTGCCTATCTATGCTAGACATGCATCATCAATCCTTTCATTAATCTGGCTTCCAATGCCAGCTAGAGCCATAAACATTAACCCCTTGATTCGTCCATGCAATCTTTTCCCACATGCAACGCTTAGGATTTCCACCATTTTTAGAAGAATCACTTAATGCGTCAAAAACATCCGTCGTTATATAGGAGGTATAGACGCTTTCTCGCAATGCACATAATTTTGCAGCATAATTTGCTGCGCGACCAACCCAGACCAAATCGTTTGAACCCCGTATTCCAGTTCGCGCGACAAAAAGATCACTTGTGTCAATGCCTACCGCTTGTCGAACTTGGAAGGTTGTATCAGGATACTGTTCTTTTATACTTCTATTCAGTACTTCTTTAACGACGTAATTAATCATCAACGCCGTTTTCGCGGCGAGAGAATTCTTGTGATCTCCAATAAAAACCGCCATCACACGATCGCCATCGAAGGCTGTAATAACTCCTCCATTGACTCGTATTAAGCGGCAGGCTGAAACAAGATAAGCCTTGTAGACTTTTGCAGCAAACCAATCCTTATAGCCTTTTACAAGCGCCGTGGAATCAGCAAGGTCAGCATAAAGAACTGCACCTTTTATACAAATTGCATCATTACCCAGCTGCAAATCCTCGGGCTCCGGAACAATATTGCCATTACGCCGATCCCATTTTGTTTTAAGAATTTCTGCAATTTCTTTCTGCATTTCTTCAAGCATCGCCACAGACCGTTACCCCTTCAATGGTAATCCCATCGCCCAACGGCCCAAAATGCCGATGCAGAGTGCTATAAAATAACTGATCATCGTGCCAAGCAACATGTACTCAGCCATTTCCTTCTTATGATCTTTATCATCAGGAAGCCTATATCCCATAACAGCAGCTTTTACAGCAAATATAAAAATTGTCTGCGAAGCAAAACCTAGGCAAGCAAATAGCGCGACAAGAGCGCGCTCAAAATAACCCAACCACTTTCCTGTGTCGTTAACATCAGAAGTCTTAATAGGGGCTTTAATCTTAGCTGCTTTAAAAAATATCCAAAATAATAAATGTCCTCCAGCGGCGGCAACAAGAACTGTTAGTCCGGCGATTAGTATTTTTGGGTTGATTTGCATTTTTACATAACCTCCTTCATTAGCTTCTGGCAATATTCATTGCCGTGCTTTTTGCACCAATTAGATTTACACACATATGCATTATCAAAATCAAACCACCCTCGCGATGTTACATCAACTCCATTCCAGAGCTGTGTCACCGTACCGGGCAACCCATCAGTGGTGCAGCCACAAGACCAACATGCATATTTCTTGAACTTAGGCTGGGATATTCTTTCGTAAACACGGCTGGAAATGGCTATTTGCTGAGATTCAGCCAGAGCTGAGAGCTTAGCAGCCATATTAACCGGCTTTCCCGCCCAAACAACATTTTGCCAATCACCTCGAAGGCCAATTCTCTTAAAAAGACACCGTTTTTCATCTATGCCGATGTGTGTTTGAATCTTAAAATCTTTGATGCAAGTCTCAAGAAGTTCCCGGCAAAGCGTTTTAAAAGTCACAGCGGCACAAAGAGCTTTTATGGATGCATTTACACCAACAAATACGCCGAAACCACCATCACCCTTGATATCGATGAATTCGCACTCATAATCCTGCAGAGTCTTGACCATGCTTTCTACAAAAAGCCGATACACCCGCGCTGCAGTCGTTGCTTGTTTCACCACCTGAAGTTTTGTTGATCCAACCATATCAATATAAGCGCAAGCGATATCAGCTTCGAGCCAATCTTTCCCTTCAAGCGGGATTTTGTCCCATTCTGGAATTGCACTTCGGTTTTCGATAATCACCTTTTCGTTAAGGGCACTATCTATCTCCGGTTTTATCTTGTTCAAAAAATCAAATGGCAATTGCATCGTTTTCTCCAAAAAACAATTAAGAGCAAGGCAGGCGATGCCGATCTAATTACTGGTTAGCGACCAGTTATCAGATCATTGAGAGAGTCCTTTCCTTTACGCCTTAGAAGTTCATCTAAATGCATATTGGATCGAACTCCGAAATCAACACCGTATTGCTTCTCAATAGTTCCAGCGTGAGTATCATCACGCTTATCTCGAAGCTGTCCGTTTTGATTTCGTGAGCGACAACCCCTCATTCCAGGGGC
>CAYQTU010000097.1:0-6604 GCA_964420575.1 uncultured bacterium | reverse complement strand
TTGTTTTTAAATTCTTTACTGCGCGCTACGGATCACGCCTTGTTTTCTCGATGAAGCACCTCCTTTAATTTGTGCCGAATTACTAAATCGTAATCATTATTACTTGATAGGCAAAAAAATATCACTTCCCCTTACACTTTGAACAGATACCTTCCAATACGACCCTCTTATTGATAATGACTCCTTGTTTCTGCACTGCGTCAGGAACGGCGATATCATCATAGGCATCGTTCTCAAAATCAAAAATGGCGTAACACTTGATACACCTGAAGTGATGGTGCCGGTGCAGGTTGGGCTCAAAACGTTTCTGCTCGCCCGTCCCTTCCACGAGACTCACGATGCCTATCTCGGTAAATGACAAGAGCGTCCTGTAAACGGTATCAAAAGAAATATTCGATAAGCTCTTTCGCACACGCCGGTAGATGGCGTCAGCCGTGGGATGATCCGTCGCCTTGGAAAGTTCATCAAAAATAAGGGAGCGCTGCGGAGTAATCTTCAGCCCCTCCTCAGCGCATTTATCGAAAAACTTTCTTTTTAACTCTTCGTGCTCGATCTTCATGGAATTACTATATAGTAATCATTCCTATCTGTCAACAGTTTCAAAAATTTCAAAAATTTCAAAAAATTTCCCTAGATCAAGGGGGAACTGCTCTCGATGGCCCCTTGATAAGCCCCAATTCGTCATCCTGAAGCCCGCAGGGCTAAAGGATCTCAAAATACCAGGATTCTTCGCTTCGCTCAGAATGACGGGCGTTCCTTCTTGATCGAGCGCTAGTGGTGCAGTTCCCGGGTTTTTTCTGAGATCATTTTTCAGCAACAACAAGCATCTCAAAATCTTTGGTGGTCAGCTTGTCGTTCCTCGAAAAGGCCCCGAGCTTCGCTCCCAGAATATCGATTTTTTTATACCCGAGGGTCTTGAGCAGCCAAGTGATCTCACTGGGGACATAATAACGCTCATTGCACTTGAGCTCCTTCTTCTGCCCGGAATCGTCCTCAAAAACAGCGGTGTTATGATCGCGGAAAGTCATCAGATCAAAGGAGCAATCCTTACACTGGGACTGGCCTTCTTTCTGCGCCGACTCATAGAATTCTTTGACCGAATGAAACAGCGGAAAGAGTCCGTTCAGTGTGGTGAAAATGAGCGTCCCTCTGCCTGTGAGCGCCCGGGTCGCGCCCTTGAGGATCTCAAAGTTCATCTCATCTGTTTCCATAAGAGAAAACCCACCTTCACAGAGCATGATCGCCAGATCAAATTGATCTTTGAACGGAAGGCTCCTGGCGTCCTGTTTCTGAAAATCGACCGCCACCCCCGCCTCTTTCGCTTTTTCCCGCGCTCTTTTAAGCTGTGACTCGGACAGATCGACGCCCGTGACCCGATAACCTCTTTTCGCCAATTCGATCGAATGGCGGCCGGTGCCGCAGCCGATATCAAGGATCTTCAGGGACCGGTCACAGCCGATCTCCTGCTCGATAAAATCACATTCCCCCAAGGTTCCCTGAACGAAACACTCTTTGTCGTATTTATGAGCATAATTTTCGAACAGCGCCTCATACCATTGTTTCATTTTCAACAAACCTCCCTTTCATCACGGTCGCATTTCACAACATAGCCTTTCGCCTTTTAAGAAGATAAAAACCGCCCGATTTTCCGCTAACTCTTCAAACGGCTACCGACTTACTTCCTCGATATTTTAAAAACAATATCCACTTCGATCTCAATTTCGCTCTCTTTGAGGTCTGCAGGAAATGTCCGAAAGGGGCTGGCCCTTCTGACCGCGTCCAAAGCTTCTTGATCAAGAGCGTTAAAACTCGAAGACTGGACCAGACGCAGATCTTCTATGCGGCCGGAAGGCAGAACTTTAAAAGCAATCCTGGCCTCGCCTTGATAACCGATCCTCAAAGCTGCCCGCGGGTAGGTTTTCTCTTCCTGGATCTTTTGTTTGATGCTGTCTTGATATCGAAGAAAGGATTTCTTAAAAGGGTCGTCGAGTTTTTCAACAATGGCCTGGGGAGAGGCTTCTTTCTCCTTCTCAGGAGCTTCTATTTTCTTTTCTTTTTCCAGTTCATACCGCTCAGGCAAAAGTTCTCTAACCGTTTCGAACTCGATTTCGAAGGGCTTTTGATCCAGAGAAGCCCAAAACCGGATATTCCCCGCCCCTATCAACGCGGTATGCGCGACCAGAGACGCGAGGAGACAAGCCTGAAGTTCAGTTCCCGCCTTCATGGCCCGAATCCTGTGTCGATATCACCAGCCCGTCCGCGTTCGCTTCCTTGGCAACATCCATGACCTTCACAGCCAGGCCCAAAGGAACGCCCTCATCCGCTTTGATGATGAGTGACTTTGATCTACTTCCCACGAGAGCAGAGAGAACGGCCCCCTTTAGATTCTTTAACAGAACTTCTTTCCCTCCCAGGAGGATATGGCCGTCTTTATTGATAATCACCGTCACGGATTCATTCTTTTGGATCTGAGCGTGCGCTGCCTTGGGGAGTTTAACTTTAAATCCCTTGTGGGAAACAAACTGGGAAGAAAGTACAAAAAAGATCAGCAGTAAAAACACCATATCAATGAGCGGGGTCATATCCAGCGCCAACCCGGATCTTTTCCGCTTTTCAAATTCAAGAGATGTCATTTAAACTCCTCTTCCCTTGAAAAAGGGGGTTATCAGCGTTTTAGAACTAATGAACTTTAAGGACATCGAAAGCAGCATTCTTCATTTGGATGGAACGACCATCGACAACGCTCTCGAAATAATGGAAACAAACAAGCGTCGGGATTGCAACGCATAATCCGGCCACCGTCGTCAAAAGAGCTTCCCAGATGCCCCCGGCCAAGACCGTCACATCGGCCATTCCACCGGCCTTTTCAATGGTCATAAAAGTCTGGACCATGCCCGTGACAGTCCCCAACAACCCAAGAAGCGTGGAAATATTTCCGATCACGGAAAGAACGCGGAGGTATTTTTCGCCCGCCTCCAGTTCCCGTGACCCCGCACGACGAAGGATTTTCTGTTTTTCATCCTCGCCTCGCTCAGCGACCTTGAGTCCCACGGAAAGGAACCGACCGAGGAAGCTCGATTCCGCTTCGCATAAAGCAAGCGCTTCGCCCGTTTTCTTCGCATTGATAAGGGCGAGCGCTCTCTCGGGAAGATTCTTGTTCTTTAAACGCGTTTTGCGGAAGAATACGAGACGCTCCAGGATAACCGTTAGAGAAATGATAGAACACAGCAAGATCGGCCAGATAAAAAAACCACCTTTTAAGAGAAAATCCATCATAGTCAGCTCCTTCTAGAATTTGTAGGAAAGGCTCGCATACATAAAACGCCCTGGTTCATTCACGATACGGACATTGGCGCCGGTCGTACTCGTCGGGTCATATTCATAGGAATTCGCCATCGCATAATTCTTATCAAAAATGTTATCCATCCCCAGATAGACCACCGCACCGTTCAAAAACTCAAAATGCTTTATCGATTTATCAAAGGCATATCCGGCACGGAGATTAAACACGTCCCAGCCTTTAATATGAACTTCTCCCGCAGCGACATCTACTCTTTGTTGGGCATTAGAATGGACCCATTCAAAGGTTGAGAAAAAACCTTTATGGTCATAATTAAGCGCCGCTTTTACTTTTAAGGGAGCGACCTCAGCAAGATCCTTGTCATTGTTTCCGGCCGGGCGCTTATACTTTCCGCCTCTTTGATAGGCTAACCCACCCTCCAATTCGAAGCCCTTACCCAGCTCTAGGGTTGATTTGATATCTCCCCCGATCAAATAGGCGTCAATATTCGTATAGGTCCTCGCAGGAACAGCCGTCTGATAGATAAAATCCTTCAAAAAACTATAGAACCCCTTGGTTTTAATTTTCAAACGCTCAAAGAGCTGCGTCTCAAAACCAATATCCGTTTCGAAATTATGGGCTGGCTTTAGATCGGGGTTGCCATAGAATCCAGCTCCCTCCTGAATATAACGCTCCCCACCGCTAGGGGTTCGAGTTGAAAGCCCAACGCCCCCAAACATTGCCGTTGCCTTGGTGAAAAAATACTTCAGAAAAAGGTTCGCGCTCGGGAAAAAATCGGTCTGACCGTTCTTGTCCGTCATCGTCTGGGTGAACGTCAGAGACCGGTCGGCTTTAGTATGAAAAATATCCGCCCGGAGCCCTCCTGTGATGGACAACTTGCCGATATCTTTCTCCACTTTGACATAAGCCCCAAAGTCGAGCTCATTCACATCGGGAAAAAGGGATTTATTCAAAACCTGCTCCGTCACACGGCTCATCACTTGTCCGTACCAGTTCCGGTAATAAGCATCGAGACCTCCGGTGACCACCGCGATATCGGATTTGATCTCGTTCTCGACCCGGGCCCCCGTAATATACGAGATAGCCTCGATCTTCCGCTGATTGACGATGCCCGTACGGAATTTCCCGGAAGGGTAATGCTCAATACGGTTGTAGTATCCTGAGACGCTCAGCCGGTCCGAAAACTTTCCAAGGTCACGGATCGTGTAGTCTAGCTTGTTAAAATAATTTCTTTCGATCTCCGTATCCATGGCAACGCGAGGCGTCAAAATATCATTCCCCCGCCCGTAGGATGAAGTGAGCGTCAATTCGTGGTTTTCAGCTGGCGACACTTGGACCTTCCCCCAAAAATCATGCTTTGAGAAGGCGGGCATATTTTGCCCTTTCTCGTTGTAGGTCGGATTAAAACTCGTCAGTCGCGCCCCTGCCCCGTCATGATATTGCCCAGAACGGGAAAAGTTGTAGCCGAAAAGTCCCTGAACCAGCTTGCTACCGCCGCTTAGAAAACCTCCCTGACTGAGATAATCGAACGATCCGAACTTAGAAAGCGCTTCCGCGTGGAATCCCTGCTCAGGATCCTTGGTGATCACATTGATATCGCCGCCCAATGCCCCGGGGGTACGGACATCATAAGGGCCTTCATTCACTTCCAGCTTGTCGATGGTCAAGAGGTTGATATGGGACAGCGGCGGATCTTTCCGGCTTCCACAGGAACCTTCGATAAGTGTTTCATCCTGAGAAAAGCGAAGATTACTTTTCGTAAATCCCCGCAACCCGACCTCGTTCCCGTACCCGCTTTTGCGGATCATCGATGCCTCCACGAGCTCGTCGGACAGAATCTCCGCCAAATCTACTACTTTATGAGACTTTAAGGATTTTTGATCGATCCTGGCCTTTTCTGAGATATCGAGTGTCGCATCATCCTCGTCATCAGAAACAAGGACCTGCCCAAGATCGAAAACGGTTTTCTGAGCAAAAACGAGGTCAACCCGACAACATTGCACTGCAAAAAAAGCCGGGATCAAAAGAAACAATCTTCGTTTTCTCATAAAAAGACTCTTTTCATTTGAAGAATTTCCGTTAATCAAGATTATTTTTAATATTTGAGGAGGAAAATCAAAAAACCGGAGGGGCTCGCGAGGATATTGGGAAATTACAGACCAAGCGCGGTGGTTCATGTAAGCCGGGATTTTGGAAGCCCGAGTCAGGCAATTCCAGATGCAAGCAGGTCCCATGCCTTGCAGGCTCGGCGTTTCGAAAAGCCGCGATCAATTTACAAAAAGGGCAATCGTCATCATTTGAAGCAGAGGTATATCCGTTGCGCTTTCCGCTTTCCGCTTCATGGTGATGCAACCCCGGAAGGAACATCGCACAAACCATGAAAAAGAAAACAAGCGCGACCAACGCTGCAGACCCTCTGAGAGTTTTAAATCTGAATAAGGTCAAAGCGATCATTTTTTGCAGACGTAATGCGTATCGTTGCATTTACCGCACTTCCGTTCCTTATGCACTTGAGCAAACGCTTCCCAGTGCTTTTTCTTATGCGGGGTCAACACACCGGTCCCACGGCAAAACGGGCAAGAGTTCTGGAGGGATTCGAGCACCGCTTCGCGGATAAACTTGGACCGGTTCTCTATCCCGCAGAGCTTGCGGGATAGATCCTGGTCGATCTTGAAGGTGATGATCTCTTTAGCTTCTTTTATCATAGTATTATTTAGTATTACCGCATTTTATACAATAAGGGAACGCTGTCAACAATCAACTTGGCCAAAATTGGCAAAAACACAAAACGCCCTCTTATATTTGACGATGTCGCAAAAGGCTGGAAAAGCGACAAAAGCTTCTATTGCTGAGCCCGCTTCGAGAAGTAGCTCTCTAACGCATTCCGTCCCATTTCGCTGATACTCCTCCCCGTTATCTCAGACATGGACCGCAGCCACGCAGCCTGATCTCTTCGGAGGGTTATGGATACGGTCTTGAGTCCCAGGATTGGCTGCTTTTGGTTCGGTTGAGAAGTCGGGATGACGATTTTCTTTTTATTGCAATCAAGCCAGTAAGAATCGACGATTTTCCGAGAAATGTTGGATCGATTCGACTTTTGCTTTCTTGACTCAATATCGATCAATTTTATCAGCTCCGAAGGGAGTCCAAAGAGCACCGGCACCAACTGGCCGGCATCTCCGTAATATTTCTTAACTCCCTTACCGGCCAATAGGTTGCGGCGAATTGGCGGCAATAATTTTGTTTGAAAATGGAGCGAAATCCCGTTTCGTATTGGCCGTGGCAAAGAGGTGGACCGTGCCG
>CAYQTU010000096.1:0-6638 GCA_964420575.1 uncultured bacterium | reverse complement strand
GCTAGTTCAAAAATGGTATCGTACCCTCCTTTTACTATGTACCACTTCTCCTCTATGTAGTAGTCCCTTTCATTAATTCTCACCCGTTCGACTCGGGGCTTATAGGCAATGTACGCCATCGAAAACGATTATAGTATAGTTCATCCAACTCTTTCATTCGGGCTAATATCATATCTATACCTTTCAACCTTAGCACCTCCTCGATGCCACCATCATCAAATATCTCATGGCAGTGCTGGCATCCTAGAACGCAGTTTCTTTTGTCATCCTGTAGCTGAATGGAGTAGGACTGCCTGATTATATGCACCAGTTGTACTCCGCCCACGTAATGATTCCCCAGCATACAGTACAGCCCGTACTCCTCTATTAACTCCCGCTTAATCTTGGCTTGATTCGCCAATATACTTTTCTTCCTCCTCGATACCTTCATCGAACAGACTCCTCATTTTTGCCTCGTACTTCTGCTTGAACGGCTTGTTGGTTACGGGGTTGTACCTCCACTGGAAGAAACACTCCTGATCTTTCCACCCATCGGAATCCACCCTTCTGTACCGAGACGACGTACCGTCAATCACAGATCGCAACAATGACTCATCGTTCTTACAGCGGTCAAACAGAATACCCTTGTTGATGATTTGGTTGGTCTTGCTATCTATGAAAGAATAGCCTGCTATCTTAAATGTGAAATCTACCCATTCCATTGTTTACGGTTTTTAAATTTGTCCTTTAGGTTTCTCTTATACATGGCGGTTACACGCCCTATCTGACCAATTATAAACTTGTCCTCAGCCTTGTTCTCTGATGGGATAACCTTGCCTATGGAGGTAGTTATGAGGACAGTCTTGTAGAACTTTACCTTGACCATGTTGGTCTTCTCATCAAACTCCACCTTGAAGTTATCGAACTGAGGAAGAAGCATAAGGTAAGCCCTACATAGCCTTTTTAAGTAGATGTACTTAGCGTACTGTCTTTCGTTCATACACGATGTATTTGTTGATAATTCGTTCAAAGCAATCGTCCGCAGCGTAATCTGGAGATTCATCAATGCCTTCACATCCGAGAAAGTTGACAATAAAACCTCCGTTCTTCTGGGTAATTGTTAACTCCTCATCCCTACCCACTTTGGATAGGTGAGTTTTTAAACCGTTTAGTCGGTTCATTCCTGTTCCTTCTAAGAAAATCATAGTATTGCGATTACATCTTTACGGTTAACGTATCGGTACTTATTCCCATCTAGGTAGAGGTGAAGGTCGTACTCGAGCATGATGATATGCTCCTTGACGAATATTGTATCACCTACCTTAATCTCCTCGTTATCGGCAAATCCGTGCTTAAAGTTAACTGGCTCACCCGCTATTTCCACAATCATCCTCTTGGGGTCTTCCTCCTCCTCCTTGATGGAAAGGAACGACTTTGGTTTGTTCACCACTGTCTTGCCTAGTAGGAAACCATTCAGAGGCTCTATTTTGTCATTGGACTTCTTCACAATAAGGGTGCTGTAATCCAATAAGTAGTACCATCTGCCCTCAAAGCTACATAGCGGTGCGTACATTCCTGAGTGGAAGTCAAACCACACCTCATCGCCAATTCTTAGATTCATTGGAGTGCTATACAGGTTATTGTCGTACATCTCCTCCTTAGGGAGAGCCACCACTGTACCGTAACGAACAGCGTGTGCGTCTGGAAGAAATCGTCTCCACTCCTCGTTGACAGACTCAATATCCCCAAGGATTAATCCGCCTGCGGTTTGGATGTACCGCTCTGGGTACACCCTCACCAACACTCTACCCTTAATGGGGGTGATGTCAAGCGTATCGAGTTTTATTACTGCTTCTCTACTCTGATTCATAACTAGAATGGTAGCCCAGAATCATCTGGAATAGTTGGTTGACCGAAAGTCTTTGAAGGCTCTGACTTCTCCTCTTTAAATTCGCCTTGGAATGGAAGAACTTTCCACACCTTAAGCGACACGTAGTACTTTCCGTTGAACTCTCTGGTGGATGGGTTGAACTCTAACGACACTTTATCGCCATCTTTCAGTTCACGTACTCTATCCACCTCTTCACCCCAAGCCTCGAATAGATTAATATCCTTATCCCTTACAAGGAATGTAGCCATCTGCCATGTTCCCTTACCGTCTTTTCTGTCTCCTGATTTGGAGTCTACTAATTTTACGAATGTTCCTGAATAAATCATACTAGTTGGTTTTAATAAAACATTTATTTTCTTTTATGTAATCCGTGATGTGGAAGTCTCTTAGACCATCCTTTATCTCGTACTCCACGTACTTATCCTCCTTGAGAATGAACGTTCCCTTCTTCATCTCGTAGTAGCGAGAGTGCCAAGGCTGCATGTAGATAAAGTCAAATATAGTCTTAACCTTTCTGTAGCCTTCTGGTAGTTGTTCGTACTCCGCTATGGGTTGGTTATCCACCCAGAAGTACAGCTCTCCGTTTTCGTCTCTAATCTGCGCTTTCATATAGTCGTTTATATACCTCCGTATAAATTTGTGTGATTTGGTCAAGCACCTCAACCTCGTCTTCTGTTAATGTAAGTTTCTTTAAAAATCCAGGTCTTTTATTGTACTCTAAAAGTTTTACGCTTACGTTATTCAGCGATGTCAACATTTCAAAGTCAAACTTCATGGAGTACAGAAAGTCTGATGATAGTTCAATTGGTCTAGGCATTCAAGTATTTTTTTAGCTGTTTAACCTTCTCCTCCGCAGATACGTTGGAGTTTAGTATTCGTCCTATTTTAGTTTCGCACTTTCCATCTATCTCCTTGGATAGTTTAAACAAATCAGCATACTGACTTTTTAGTGCTGCGTACTTCAACTCCAGTTCTTCATACTCTGAGAACAACTTGAAGTACTGTAGTCGGTAGTTCTCGTTTACAGTGCATAAGTGGTATCCCAACTCGTTAAGCCTATACTTGTCATCACCCTTCTCGTATATGTCATCCTTAACGTGAACCAGCCCGTTCTCAACTGCGACTACTGTCAATGCTTGCGCCAAATTCTTCCTGCTCATCCCTGAATAGCATATTAAGTTCATCACCAAAGTAATAATTCCCATCAATCATTGCGGACATTATACAACTGTACTCCTGTAGTTCGAACCGTTGGTACATTCCCATATCCACATCGAAGTCCTTTCCTTTGACTAATCCGTACAGCCTGATGTGGTATGTGTCGTTTCCTACATGTTCATCGAACGCCACGTCAACCATTTGCTTCCACTTCATTCTGTCCACGGTGGCGGAAAGGTATCGGTTGGTTATCTCCACTAACCGACTGGCTATAATTCTTAAATCCATATCTAGTTTATTAGCATTGGCATTATAACACCGTCACACAAAGATGACTGGAAGTAAACTGACTTATCTGGTTCTCCGATGTATATCTCGACGGGTAAGGTCTTCATTACTTGTAAAACAGGTACAATTTTCTGAGATGACAATCCCACCATGGCTATTCCTCCTATTTCGCAACTGTGTTTTACTGAAGATGAAACGGAATAGTCTAAGTCTTGGCTTTCAATCAGCATACAGTCAGATACGGTAACTTTGAGTAGGTTGGAATTCTTATTGGCGTATATGGCTGCTAAGTTAAAGCTTTTCAGCATGGCATCAGCCAACCCTTTTACCTTACACCTATCCTTAGTTGAAGGGAATACCGTGTCAAACTTAGGCATCGCTCCTTCAATCCTACGGGAGAACATGGTGGTTTCCTCGTCTTTAAGGCATATCTGCTTATCGGTTACGATTAGCTCAATATCCTCGTTGAAGAACTGTACCATTCTAGCGAAGTTCTTATTGATAGTCGCCTCTAATGTTTCGCTGTACCGTACAGGAATCTCCACACGCATTAGAACACTACCATCGCTTCCGTACACCTTCATCTTGTCTCCCTCCACCACAATGTTAATTCCTGACATTACAGGTCTTAAATCATCAGTAGCCACGAAATGAACAACTGTTTGTAGGGCAGACTGAAAGTGTGTACGTGACAGCTCGATTGTTTTACCATCAACTAAAGAGGGTAGTTGAGGGAAATCCTCATGGTTCATCGGTTGAATGTTAAACACCGAGTTGCCCGCTTCAATTTGTCCTCCGTTTATCTTAATGTACTCAGACGAGATGGATTGTACTGTCTTGTAGATTAACGAAAAAGGTAAAAGAATATCCTCTGGTTCTTCTGCCAACATGGAGAGGCACATGAACGTTTCGTAGTTAGTACCAAGAACGTAAACCGAGTTATCGGTGTGCTTCTTAATGAATACGTTCTCCACAATTGGCACTGGAGACTTTTGCGGTATTACACCGCTTAACGCTTTAAGGGCGTTGTTTAAATCTGTTGTTTTTAGAATCATCGTCTTATATAATTTATTCGTTTATCACACTTTAGCACACATCTCTGGCAAACATCAAAGTCTGGTGTGGCATCCCACGTGGTGTTGTTCAACTTGTAGTAAGCCTTCCTTAGAAACTCATTGCCCTCGGCTAGTCGTGTTTCATTCGGGGATATGTCAAACATAACATTTGATAGATTAGCCGTATCAAAAACCCAGTAGACCAAGTGAATCTGCTTCCTTTTAGCCATTCGTGTTACGCTGTCAATTCCGTACTCTGCGCTGTTAAGAATGAACAGAGCCACACTGCTGTACACGTTATCCAAGAAGTCAATGTTCCCCCAGCAGTAACGGCCTGACCTATTTCCTAGGTTAGATGTGAGGATTATTCTTACACCCGCAATGAACGTTTCTCCCTCCAAGGTAACAGGTGTTGGAAGAATATTGAACACGTTGTAGGCGTATATATCCTTGTACGGAATCTCCACCTTAACCTGTGTGTTGCCCTCAACCATCACTCCTTTATCGGCACAAAGAACATCGAACTGTGCAGCCATTGCATCCAACTTCTTCTGGTACGAAGACTTCATGCCTGTCTTTGTAAGAGGAAGTGAATCTATAATCTCCCCAGTAACATCAGAGCCGAATAGTTTTGTTTCGATGTACGACTGGCGCATTCTATTATTATCGTAAAAGTTCTGCTCCATCATCATGCCCTTAATCATCTTGGGGCAGAAAGGAACATCCTCTCCACGGTAAAGGACAGCCTCACAAATCTCTGGGGTAAGCATTAGATTTCAATGAATTTATTGAAGTCCTCTACAAACTTTGACATATCTTTTCTAAGGAAAGCAAAAGCAATGGCAGAATCTAATGCGTTCATAATAATGAAAACATGGTCTTTTCCTTTTTTTTCCAAAGCCTCTAGCATTATATCCCTAGAGCGTTTAGCTGCGGCAAACATTCTATCCTCAATAATAACGCCTTTAGCATTCTCTTCATCGGTAATATGGATTAAACCAAGCTCTACCATTTTTTGAGCAGATACTAATGCGTGTCCACGAACTCTCTCTTTTGAGTCATCTTTAAATGGACGTTGGTCTTTTGGCTTAGATATGGTATTGTACCTGAATACATCCCCGTTATCCTTCTTAAACTCCTTGTTCTCTATTTCGTACTTAACCATACCACCTACCACAAATGGTTCTTCTTTCTTCTTGGTATTTGTAAATCCTTCGTCTCCATTTTCAAACTTAGAGAACCACTGGTACAGAATACCATAATCTGAATTTTTCTCCTTCTTAAACTCACAGGAGATACACTTACTTTCTTTTGTCTGTTTCATTAGAATGGAATATTTACTTGTTTAACTTCAATAGGCTGTGGGTTTAAATCTACATACTTGAACAGCCTTACATAATCATCATTACCTAAAACTACCTCTGAATCTAACCTGTGTACGCTTTCAATAAAAGACTCCCACATGTATATTGGTCGGTTATGACCATCCAGTAGTTGACTTCCTAGTTTCTCTATCGGTCTTTGCTGTACGCCAACCACGGCTTTAAACTTTGGCTTCTTGGAGAACTTATCGTACGCTCTCTGCAAAGCGTTCAACGACATCTTGCTGGTGAACCGTGTGTACCAATCCTCAATGCTGTCTGTTCCGTAACGTGATGCTACGTGGTAGCAGTCTATTGGATGGTATGTTACTTTCTCCACATCGTCATGGTAGAATACATCCCTGGGCTTAACGATTGAAATAACCAGCATATCTCCTCCGTTCTTGGTCTTTCTCATCTCAGCCTCCTTGATGGTTAACTCGTGTACTCCTATGGGAATTAATGTCTTCTTCTGAAGAATACGTGGGTCAAACATTAAAGCTAACTGGTTGTATGATTCAAGGGAAAGAAACATTACCTAAATCCTTTAACCTTAAAACAGTTAACCCTAAACTTGAATCCTAGCTTATTGAGAACAACCTTCCACCATGTTTCTCGATAGACTTTTAGAACTAAGCATTTATATCCAAGAACCGAAGTGTAAACATAACCTTTATGAACATAATTTAAATGCTCTTTGGTTGATTTTATGGTTTGAATAGTTACGTCTTCCATATGTTATTAGAATTTAAACGCAAGGTACGAAAAAGAAATGAGAAAACCAAATTAAAAAGGACAAAAATGCTGTAGTGTGACAACATTTTTTACACAGTGCTTGTTGATGGTTTTAACTCCAATCCTTCTTGTAGACCTTGGATAGCGATAACTTATAGTACCATTATTCCA
>CAYQTU010000095.1:0-6836 GCA_964420575.1 uncultured bacterium | reverse complement strand
GTTGCCAGTGTGGTCAGGCTTTTAGCGATATTGGAAAGAAAGGACGAAAAAGATCAAGACTCCAAAAACCCAATGCCAAAACGGGATATTCAGACTTTTCCGTTTCCAGACCGCAAAAAAGAACGCCGGGAGAAAAGCGATCATCCACCCTACGGGCCCTTTAGCGAACATGGCCAACCCTAATGCAGTTACTAACAAGTAAAAAAAGAAAACGGGATAGCGTGTTCCCCAAAAAAGTTTTGCAAAAGAAAATACGGCAAAAAAAGTGAAAAAGGTCAGATAAATATCCAAGGTCACGAGACGGGAAACCACAAGATAGAGACTCGAAGTCAAAAGGACCCAGGCGCTCCATAACCCAGACTTAAAATCAAAAAGATACCGGCCGAGATAAAGAACTCCGCATAAAATAAAAAAGCTAAACAATGCGCCCGGGAACCTTGTGCTGAATTCGGAGATTCCGAACAATTTGTAGCTCAGGTTTATAAACCAAAGGCCAAGCGGAGGCTTATGAAGATGCGGAATACCGTTCTGATAAGGAACGGCCCAGTCTCCGGTCTGGAACATCCGGAGGGCCATTTCCCCATATCGCCCTTCATCCGGTTCAAAAAGCGGCGTTTGCCCCAGATTGAAGAGAAGGAGGAATGCGGCGACCGATAAGAATAAAAGGAGGGCCGGAGAGATCTTAATCTTCAAGGTTCTTTGCTTTCAGTTCTTTATGGACCCAATAAATATTCCTGAAATAAACTAAAAGCCCCACACTTTGGCCTAGAATGAAAACAGGGTCCCGGCGATAAATCGAGTAGGATAAAAGGACCAACCCTCCCAGAATGCTGAAATACCAGAAAAGGTGCGGAATCACGCTTTTCTTCTGCCGCTCCGTAGCGACCCATTGCACAAGAAAACGCGAGAAAAAGAAAAACTGTCCCGCGAATCCGATGATCATCCAAACATGTTTAATATCCATTATGAATTGTCCTTGATTTGATATTCGATTTTATGGGACCTGATCCATTTGACGGCAAAAAGATCTTTGATACCCTTCCAAGCCCGGTTGCTCACTCCGAATTTTGACAGCCCGTGCTGGCGGGGCCCGTGCTTCACCAAAACCTGCTTGATCCGGAAGCCGTCTTTCTCAACCACTGCGGGAAAAAAACGATGCATGCCTTGGAAAGGATAAAAACATTTCAGCAATTCTTTACGGAAAATGCGCAAGGAGCAACCGATGTCCGAGATATGATCACCTAAAACCATGCGGCGGATCCCGTTGGCGATCTTTGAACTGATCTTACGAAGCCAATCATCCTCTCTCTTTTCTCGGATCCCGGTCACCATATCAAATTCTCGGTAAAAAGCCAGAAGTTTCGGGATCTCTTCCGGAGGATTCTGGAGGTCCGCATCAAGTGTCAGGATCCATTCCCCTTGAGCCTTCTGCAGCCCGGCATAAAGCGCGGTGGTCATTCCATACCGCTTTTTCATTTCTAATAACCGGACCCTCTTGTCTGAAGCTGTAAGCGCTTTGAGGGCTTGTTCTCCGTCATCGGTCGATCCGTCGTTGACAAAGATCAATTCCGTTTCATCGGGAACTTCAGAAAGCACTTTTTGAAGACGCCGATAAAGGATCGGGAGATTTTCTTTTTCGTTATAAAAGGGGCACACCACTGAGATCATTCGAGTTAGGGTCCTTGAAAATTAAACGGTCGGCTGCTGCGTGGCGGATTGAAAAAGGCACATGCGTTGGACTTTAATCCCTTTAAGCAAAAGGGCCCCCGCTAATTTCGAGGTCACCACTCCTCCGTTCCAAATCTCGGCTTTGCTTTTCCCGAGAGTCTTTTTGAAAAGCTCGGTCCGTTGCACCAGCCGATCTGATAGCGGAGATTGGGTCAAATAATCATAGGGAGTGGTGAGAATAATTTTTTCTGGAGTTTCAAGAATAAACCCTTCTGGAACGATAATAATCTGGCGGGCATCCGAAATAACGTTAAGAGCATCCGCAGCAATCTGGGCTTCGTATAATATCTTTTCTGCGGGCAATTCCGTAGTCGCTGTCAAGGCAGCGTCAAGGATCGCCTGGAAACCTTTGACGCCCTTTAATTTCTCCAGATAAAATCTTAAATAAGTGATTTCCCTCGGGGTGTAATAAGGATGGTTTAAGAATTGCGTAACTTTTTCCTTTGAAAAACCAAGGTCCAAAAGTGCTTTTTCATTGAATCGATACAAATCCGAACGGTCATTATCATTGACCATCTGATCCGCGGCAGAGTTCACTCCGCTGACGGTTAAGACCGCGGAGGCCAAAAGTCCGACAGGCAACAAGAATTGAGCCACCATCACAGCTCCCTGGCCCCCAAGTCTGGCCTTTGCGATCTTATCTAATTTTTCCTGAAGTGCCGGATTACGGCTATAGACGTCTACTCCGAGTTCTTTAGCCACTTTACGTTTGGTCGAGCTCAGAAAACCATCCCCTTTGCCCGCTTCGGCAGCCTCATCGCCGTCAAAAGCTCCTGCGACTTTAGTCCCGATCTTGCCGGTCGCCTGTCCGATCCCTTTCACGGAATCAACCGGATGAAACAAAAGATTCTTTAAGCCGGTCCCGGTCTGTTTGATCGAACCCACAGCGCCGTCGGCCACCCCGCTCCCCGTACTTTTCCGGTTCAGCTCTTCGATCACATCGATCTCACGGAGGCATTTCCTGAAATTCGAAAGACCGTGGACCGTATATTCACCTTGGGGAGATGAAACCGAAAAGATCAAAAAACCAGGCGCTTGGGGATCTTCCCGGACCGTATTGACCGTCGCATAGGGGGATTGGACCGGATAAAAATCCTTGGGTAAACGGAGGTCCTGCAAGGTCAATTCCGCAAAAACGTTAGTCTGTAAAAAAATGAGCGATAAGCTCAAAACAACGCATTTGATTTTTTTCACAAGAGGTTGATCCTTTGGTTTAAGAGAATCTATCATATTTCGTTAAAAAAGAAATAAGACATTTTAAGCTTCTCAATGGAGCTCTCTTCTTAAAAAATTCTCTATTTGTTTCGCATAATATTGGTGCGCTAAAGGGTTCGGGTGACCATCATAAGGGGCATTATGATACTTCTCTTGCCTCTCATCGAGGAATATTCCGAGAGTGGGGATCTTCTTCTTTTTTAACTCTTTAAGCATTTCCTTGCTTTTGATGTCCAACCCGGCTACGGCGAGCTCAATACCGTTTTTTTCAGCAAGACGTTCAAAATCCTCAAAAACAGCTTCGGTGATTTGCCGGGGAGAAAGGAAATATTTTTCAGCGGCATTATAAATATCTTCCATGGCGTCCATAAAAGCCGAATAGCGCGTCCCCGGGAATCGCTGATACCGGATCTCTATTTTTCCGTAATTCAATCTTTTGCGGTGGTCCCAAAAAGCATACGGCCGGATATCGCGCTCAACGGGTGAAGGACCCGACATGTTCAAAGATTTTTTCCATTCGCGGGCGAGCACATTGCGCGCATCATGAAAAGAGACATAAGCCATAATAACAATCTTGGGGGCCGGTTTGGTTTTTAAAGCTTCCTGAAATTGCAAAAAAGACTGGACCGTGCTGAAGCTGGGTTGACTAAAGTTAATGATCCGATCATTCGGAAATCGTTCTTGAAGAAGCCAAGAAAAAGTTTGGTCGTCATTCACGCCCCAGCCATACGAGAAAGAATCCCCAAAGATCCATATTTCGTTCTTGGGGGATCGGGAAGAGTTTTTCGGCCCCGCCGGCTTTGTGATCCTTAACCCTTCCGCATCATTCGTAACACTAAAAGAATATTGATCCCCGATCGTGAACCGATAATACCCCTCATTGCAGACCGGCCCTAAAACAGGGTCATATTTAAAAAATTTTCTCGAGGAAGACTGTAAGGTGACTTTTGACCCGGGCCCTTGAGCTTCTCTCCATGAAGTATATCCCAACGCGCGAGCCGCTATTTCTCCGAGAGAAAGCGCTAAACCGGTTGCCAAAAGCAAAAGGAAAAGATTGATCAAAAACTTGTTCCGAAGCTGGAGCGCACAGAAAATGATCCAGACCCATATCGTCATAACGGCCACAGACGCACAAAAAGAGGACAGATCCCGTTTCAAAAAAATCTGAACCGCAATCCCGCCTGCAAAAAGATAAAGCTCAAAAAGCACAAAAGCGGCTGTAATGACGAGGTTTTCTCTAAGCGTTCTTTTTCTAAAAAAATTTTTAATATTTAAGTTTCTCATCCCTTGGAAGACATCGTTAAAAAAGCAAAGGCCAGGCAAATGCCTGGCCTTTTTATTGTAAGCTGATTTTTAAGAAGGAACGGTCTCAGAATCCGAGGCTACTTCAGATCCCGCTTTTTTCATCATGGGACAATTTTTCCCTCCCATCATGCCGGGCATATTTTTCATATCGATTTTGATCTCGGCTTCTTTGATCAGATTCAGATCCGCATCATATTTCATGAGCTTATTACCCATCAACACAATAACCCCTCCGTCCCCTGCCGCCACCATACTGGCTTTCATCATGGGACACATCCCGCCTTTCATCATCGGACACATTTTTCCGTCCTTCATCATCGCTTGAGGAGGCGCAGGCGGCTGTTGCAGCTCCGGTGCAGAGGGCATTTCAGCCGGCATGGCCGGCATCTCAGCAGGGGCTTCCGGAGGCAACTCCGAAGGAGTAAACACCGCGGGAGATTCCTCGGTAACTTGATTTTCTTCGGCAAGCACAGGTAAGGAAATTAAAAGCGACAGGACCAAAACACCTAAAATCACCTTTTTCATGATCTTCCTCCTTGTTGAAATCAATAATTCAAATCGTATGTGAATTTTTTTATGCTTTCCCCGCCGAACCAAGCACGTTCTGGTTCTTATGCTTATACATCAACACCAACGCATCCCGTGCCGGGCCGAGATATTTACGCGGATCGAATTCCGCGGGTTTTTCCTTAAAAAGCTTCCGGATCGCCGCCGTCATCCACAAACGCCCATCGGAATCGATATTGACCTTGCAGACCGCGGAAGCAGCTGCTTTCCGAAGCTGTTCTTCCGGGATCCCGATAGAGTCTTTAAGGGCTCCGCCGTTTTCATTGATGATCTTCACAGCATCCACGGGGACCGAAGAAGCCCCATGCAGAACGATCGGGAATCCTGAAATCTTCTGTTCGATCTCTTGTAAAATATCAAAGCGTAGCGGCGGCGGGATCAGGACACCGTCCGCGTTGCGGGTGCATTGAGCCGGTTTGAATTTATTTGCCCCGTGCGAAGTCCCGATCGAGATCGCCAGAGAATCCACACCGGTTTTCTTCACAAAATCCACAACATCATTCGGGTTGGTATAAGTGGAATGTTCCGCACTGACTTCATCCTCGATCCCCGCAAGAACACCCAATTCACCTTCCACCGTAACATCCTGTTTGTGGGCAAATTTAACGACTTCACGCGTAAGCTCCACGTTCTTTTCATAAGGATGATGAGAACCATCGATCATCACGGACGAGAACCCGGACTCGATGCAGGACTTGGCCAGTTCAAAAGTATCCCCGTGATCCAAATGCAGCGTCATAGGGATCGGCTTTAACCCTTTTTCCTTCGCATAAGCTTTCATCATCTCAACCGCCCCTTGTCCCATATATTGAAGCAGGATCTGGTTCGCATATTTGCGGGCCCCGCTTGAGACCTGGAGGATCACCGGCGATTGGGTTTCCACACAAGCGATCACGATCGCTTGGATCTGTTCCATATTATTAAAATTATAGGCCGGGACCGCATAGCCGCCTTTCATGGCCTTCTGGAACATTTCACGTGTATTGACGAATCCGAGTTTCTTATACGAAATCATTTGTTTCTCCTTTGCAAATTAATAATTTTCAATCCAGATCTCAAAATGGCCTTGCGGATGGTTGCAAACCGGGCAGCGTTCCGGGGCCTTGGAAGCTTCTACGATATAACCGCATTCCAAGCATTTCCAGAACACTTTTCCGTCTTTGACAAAAAGCTTATGTTTTTCTAAGGAGTTGTAGAGTTTGCTGTAACGTTCTTCGTGGCGTTTTTCCACCATAGCCACATGCTTAAAGGTCCTCGCCACATCCGAAAAGCCTTCTTTTTCGGCGATCTCGGCAAATGTCGGATAAAGCTCGCTCCATTCTTCTTTTTCTCCCATCGCCGCATATTTGAGATTATGCAATGTGTCCCCATAAACGACAGGGTAACTCGCATGGATCTCTACGGGGTTCTCATTCAGCCCGTGATTGACCAAGTGCATATAAAACAGTTTGGCATGTTCTTTTTCGTTGTCCGCGGTTTCCTGAAAAATATTAGAGATCTGACGGTATCCTTCCTTAAAAGCTACCGAAGAATAATAGGTATAGCGCATGCGGGCTTGGGATTCGCCGGCAAAGGATTTCATGAGATTTTCGGCTGTTTGGCTTCCTTTGAATTGAGTCATTTTTATTTCTCTCCTGTTCGCTCATTGGATTTAAAAACGAAGGGCTGTCTTTCAAGCAAAATAGGGGGGTATTATATCACAACTTTTTGAGCTGGCTAGGAGAAGAAATCCTCCGTTAAACCGGAAATACCTTTTTCAACTCCCCTACTTTGATTATGTTAAAATAGAATTGAAATAGACCCCTCGCAGAGGAGAAAAAGGCGTTCTATGTGGAGTCCTGCTATGAAAGAATCCCTTTGTTTGGCATTGAGCTTGTTTCTCGTGGTGCTTCCTATCGGTCCGGTCAGGGCTGCACAACCCGATCATACGGCAGCCGAAGTCCCGCAGGATGTTCCTCTTCCTCCTGCCGGAGAACCTACCATGCCTTCCGGGAAAGACGCCGAGTCTAAATTCTTCGGCC
>CAYQTU010000094.1:0-6842 GCA_964420575.1 uncultured bacterium | reverse complement strand
TAAAATTTTATAATAATCTTTTTGTTGAGCCATACATTACTCACTTAAAGAAAAAGCCCTCGCACTGAGGGCTTTTTCAATTAAAAATTTTGGAGGTGGAGGGAATTGCACCCTCGTCCAAAGAATCCGTCATCAAGGGGTCTCCATGCTCAGTTCACATTCCGTTTAATCCCTCAAATCTCTGCGAACCGGATTTTGAGGAACGATCTGTTTTAGTCTTTTCCCCCGCCCCAACAGCATAAGCAGAGAAGCAACCTGCTTTTTTCGCCATCAGAACTTAGCAGATATCGGCCCTGTGACGTCGCTAGCAATTAAGCAGCGATAGGAAGAGCGAAAGGCATAGGAACCGAAACCGGCCCTACAGCTCTTTCGTTCCAGCTGAGTTTGTCAGCATTTATATTTTGCCACGTTCTTTTAAGAGGCACCTGACGAACCTCTGCATGCTCCCTCAAATGCAAAATTCCCTGTCGAACCTATTCACCCCCAGGAAATTACATTGAAAGCCTTATGAGTATACCATGTCCCCCCGGCTATCTCAACCCACGGGGTTTACCTTAAAGCATCAGCCTTTCCGGGTCGCTTTTTTAATCGCCGCCTGCGTTTCTCGAGTGTGGATCCGTTGCTTAATCGATGCCCGCTTATCGTATTGTTTTTTCCCTTCTCCCACCGCGATTTCCACCTTAATAAATCCCTTTTTTATATACAGCCGGAGAGGAACAACAGCAAAGCCCTTACGCGCCGCCTGTCCCATGAGTCGATTAATTTCATTGCGGTTAAGCAGCAGTTTACGGGACCGTGTAGGGTCCCATTCTTCATGCCCCTGGATCTTTGAGTATGGCGAAATATGACAATTAAAAAGAAAAGCTTCCCCGCGCAAGATCCGCACAAAACTGTCTTTGAGATTCACGCGGCGTTCACGGATAGATTTCACCTCATGCCCGAAAAGACAAAGCCCGGCTTCATATTTATCCTGAATAAAGTAATCATATTGAGCCTTCCGGTTTTCGGCGATGACTTCAAAGGAATTTTTGACAGGTTTTGGCGTTAGGTCTTTTTTCTTCATAGGTTATTAGTCTGAAACTTTAAGAGCGGTATTTCTACATTAGTAAAAATGCTGAGGGGGGGACTTGAACCCCCAAGGCCTTGCGGCCACAGGCTTCTGAGACCTGCGTGTCTGCCAGTTCCACCACCCCAGCATGATCCGTGAGGGATATGATAGCTTAAGAAAAAGAAAAAACCAGTTGAGAATCTCGTTAAATGGCTTTACAGGGAAACTTCTTTAGGGACAGGTGCCGTCTCAGCCGGCTTGGAGGAAACTTCCTGAGTCGAAGTTTCTGAAGGAGTCGAAGATTGGGTCGCAGTAGGCTGCGAAGTCGAAGTTGGTTTCGGCAGAGTTTTCAAAGGCTCAGGCAAGGGGATCAGATTCATATCCCGAAGTTGAAGCATTCCCTTTTTCGCTTCGCCTACTCGTTCGTTAGTAAAAACAAAAGCGATTTCAGTAATCAAGGTTTCGCGATTCGCATGAAAATCAAACTGGAAAGGCTTCCAATTCCGCTCAAAGCCTCTGGGCGAAAACCGACGGACAACATTGCCTTTAGATTTCATCTCGATATAAAAACTATCAGGCACTCCTTCTTCCGCATTCCGACGAATTTCCATTGATAAACTCGCATATTTTGCGGCATCAAAATTCCGGGTTTTCATATAGACCCCATCAAAAGAGCCTTTCGGGAAAACGTCATATTCCACATCAAGAATGATTTTTCCCGTTTCCGGATCTTTAAAAAATTCCCGGCCGGCGTAACCGATCTTAGGAGTAAAAAAAGTTCCATGATCAAAGATGAAATTAAAAAGTGTTCCAGCTTGCTTGGAAAGATCGATCTGCTCGGCCTCCATAACCGCAGTTTTCGCTAAAAGCTCATAAGCTTCTTTAATCTCTCCCCATTCATCTTTGGAAACCTTTTGAACCGGCTGGATTTTGTGATCTTTTACACCAATCCTTTCTAAACCACGGATACGAGAGCCCGGGCTCCATCTTGAGAAGAAACCGGCTTTTTTTACCTCAACCGCTCCGCGTAAAACTCCAACCCAATGTTGGCTGGATGCTTCGATGCGAAAAATAGCTCCCCGAACGATCACAAGCAGCTCGGGGGTCAAGACTTGTAAATGTTCCTTTTTTTCCGCAGCTTTACGATCAAACTCCTTTTGGGTTGCGCCGAATAAAACCCCCTTGCCTAAAAACAGCTTGTAGACTTTTTCTTTATCAAACAGACTGGGCTTCTGGTTCCATAATTCGGAATTTTCTTTCAAACGGAAGAAAAGGCGATCCGGAACTTGCAAATTAGCAATGCCATCTGAGCCGGTCTTTAGCTTTTGCCCCATATGAAATTCTTCCCCTCGTTTCGGAACTCTCCAGGCATGCGTTTGCACATCATACACCTGGACATCCCCTTCAAAACTGGTGATTTCTAACGGAGAAGGGACTGGCGGTTTTACAGCAAAAAGAGGAACAAAAATCACGGCACAGACAACAATCAGGAGAGTCAGCAAAACAATCGCCCACGGTATTTTAGCTTTCGGTTTTTCAATCCTCATAGCGTTATGATACTCCTGTTTTAATCGGATTGTCTACAACGACCTTTTGAGATCTTTCAAACAATCCTGCTTTGTTTTCTTTGCCTTGTGTTAGTCCCTTTAAACACAGAACTTATAACAAATCTGGGCAATAATGGACTCGAACCATTGACCCCACGCATGTGAAGCGTGTGCTCTAACCAGCTGTCCTTGCCCTCTATCTCATTTCCTAATGATCGGCAAGGACTGCACTTGGCAGCCATAAGTCACTTATCAAGCCAAGTGCTGAGCTAATTGCAAATCTGGGCAATAATGGACTCGAACCATTGACCCCACGCATGTGAAGCGTGTGCTCTAACCAGCTGAGCTAATTGCCCGATAACTTTTAAAATGTCCTTTAAGCGCGACCGATGTATTCGCCCGTGTCCGTATTAACTTTGATCTCGGTCCCTTCATCCACAAAAAGAGGCACGCTCACTTTGAGACCCGTCTCACAAACCGCGACTTTCATCGTATTCGAAACAGAATCCCCTTTAATGCCGGGAGGCGCTTCCGTCACTTTAAGGGTCACAACCGAAGGAAGTTCCGGGAAAACAGGTTTTTCTTCATGAAAATCGATTTTGATCTCCATGCCTTCTTTTAAAAAATACTTCTTGTCGCCAAGGACTTCTTCCGACAAAGGAAAGGAATGGTAGCTTTCCATATCCATAAAATTATAGCTATTTCCTTCCTTATAGAGAAATTGACAGGGCTTAGGGTCAAGCACGACCCGCGGAAGCTCTTCATCCGGAGCAAAACGGCTCTGAATGATCCGCCCGCTTTTGAGATTCTTCAGAGTGATCTGGAAAAAAGCCCTTAAATTCCCCGGCGTGCGGTGTGTGGCTTCAGTCACAAGATGGATCTCATTTTGATAAATGACAGTTGTTCCTTTCTTCATATCTTTTGCTTGCATAACGATACCTTTCTTTAGGATAAATACCGATTAAGGGGAGTTGAATTATAACAATGACCCGCTGAACCCGCAACCTTAAACCCATCCCTCAGACAGGCCTCAAGGCTAGGTCAATCCTTTACAATACTGATCACCGACAAGATCCGTTCTTGAGTTTGCCGCTCCACGCGATACGAAAAAAAAGTATCGTTTCTACAAACCGTACAAAAATCGGTCCGATGGATATTCGCTTCAAGAACTCCGCCTTTAGTTAACTGGTCACACACAACACCGGATAAATCCAAATAGCCTTTTTGCTCATCTTTTTCACGATAAAAACCAGGAAAGTAATCAGCAAACTCTTTACCTACCTCATAACAGCATTTTTGAATCGAGGGACCTAAAGCAACCACAAGATCTTTTTTTCGGGTCTTAAACTTCCGCTCAAAAACACCCAGCATCTGGCCCACAATCCCCTCCTTAACCCCTCTCCACCCCCCATGCGCAATCCCAATGACGCAAAGGTTGGGATCCCAGAAAAAAATAGGGATACAGTCCGCGGTCCGCACGCCAAGGACAAGTCCCGGGATTTGAGTAATCAATCCATCAGCCGGTTTGTCGATCCATCCGAGATCAGGGCGATCAACTACGGCGACTTCACGGCCATGAACTTGTTTCACCATGACCAACCGTTCCGGACAAAGCGCAAGACCTCTAAGGAAATCTGAACGCCTTGAATTGTCAAAAGCTCTTGAAGAAAACCCGGCGCAGACCCCCGGGCCCAAGCCTTCAATCTGAAAGATGCCTGAAGTGTGATCTTGAAGTTTCACGGTAAAGGGACTGCTTGAGATTTATCCCCGGCATTCTCAAAGAATTTTTCTTCGGTTAGAAGTTTTTCGTTTTTCTTCATGTCGGGATCCGCATGGAAACGCTCCCGGATCGCACCATGATTGAGAAAGTTATTAATTGAAACGAGGATCATCGCCTGATCGAGCGCCAAATATTTTCGCGCGACTTTTCCGGTTGAGACCGTTACGGCATCATAAAATCCGTATTCGCCATAAATATCATAGAGCTCGATCAATTTCCTGAGATTAGCCACAACCTGTTCAGGAGCATATTCCAAAGCAAGAACGCTCGCATGAGGCGTCACAGCCCCCGCTTTATACCCTTTAACCCCAAATGGCTTTGCACCATATTCCGAATATCCCCCCTCAGGATTGGACGAAGGGCTCATCCCCCAAACCGGCTGCCCTAATTCCTCAAGAGCATACCGGATTTGCCCTTGAACATGCATGGCATTATTCTTCCCAAGCCCCTCAGGAGCCAATTCTTTTTCCTTTAAAACCAATATAGGCATTAACGCCTCAAAAGCTGAGCCCCCCCAACTGGGGACATATTTGAGATCTTTCCATTCATAATATCCTCCCATACATTTATAACCGAGGATATTCCTCTCAACGCGCTCCTTGGGCGTCTGGCTTTGCCATTGGTACTCACGCGGAAAAGTACGGACTAGACCTTCGAACCAGTATTTCTCAGGGGCTTCACCTCGGGCTACCGCCATATAATTGGTCGGGCGAGGTTCTGTATAAAAAACACCATAGTGGTAATCTGAAAAAACTTTTAAATTCTCATAATAACCATGATACATCTGCCCTTCGATCGGATCATAAAAAAAGCTAAGACTTCCGCGTTTTAAGAGGCGCGTGGCCTGTTCCTGAAGTTCTTGCGGAAACGCACTCCGGACCACATAAAGCCCGGCCAAAAGCCATCCGCTGTCCACAAACGAGACGAAATAGCTCGTATGATCCAGCATTGTCGTATCGTAATAATTGTAAGGGAATCCGCTGGAATGATATTCCATTTTCTCGAGAGTATTTAAAGTTTTCTGGATCCTTTGAACAGCCTCTTGACGATCAAGGAATCCCAGATCATAAGCACTCACCAATACCATAAGATAAACGCCAATATTGGTGACATTGGTATAATCCCCGATCCAAGTCCCCTCATCAACAGGCACCGTATTCCCGATTTGGATAGTATCTAAGGGGAGAGCATGCTCAGCATCTACGATATTGTCAAAAAATTTCCAGGTATCTTTAGCGATCTCTTTGAGAAATTCTTTATCGTCTTTGGGGAAAACCTTTTTAACAACCACTTCCTGAGGGAAACCCCGCAACCGCCGGATCAAGAACTTTGCATATTCAACCCCTTCTAAACGGACCGGGGTTTTTTCCGTAAGCCGCGGCGGGAAATCGACGGCACTAGGACCGGGAGTTCCGGTTTTTACAAACCGGATATTATCGAGATAGATCTTTCCCGTTTTTTTTGTCACAAAGCGGTCATTGAAGATCACGACAAATTCATCCAACGGCTTATATCCCGTGAGCGGGTTTTTCCAAGCCTCCGGATTCGCAAAATCGACGAGTCCTGTCATTTTATTCAAAGGGATGCTCACCGTTTGCCATTCTGCCGTCACCGGAACAATGGCTGAGCCTTTGATCTTCTCGACGCAAGCTGCATCAGCGCATTTTTTAAGCTCCAGCCTGAACCTTTCCGTAAATCCCTTTTGCACATCTCCTTTGATCTCAAACTCAAGATGGTCATAACGGCTTGCATCAAAACCCAAAAGTTTTGTCCAAAACCCATTTTGAGCCGCCATGTCCGAATCCACGCTGTAGGAAAGGCTTAAAACCTGACTTTCTTTTCCGTCCCCCCCGATCACTTTGACTAATCGGGGATCTGTATAGGAGTTATTGACATCTTCAGGGTTTAGATTCCAATCGCCACTTCCACCGCCGAAATTATTGACTATCTTATCCGCGGCTCCTTCGAAGTCAGCGACCATCACAACTTCGGGAAGTTGAGGCTCCGAACTCATCTGAGTGGGAATATTTGTTGAGGCGGGAGCCGATCCTGCGGGTTCTTTTTGCCTTACGGCCACTTGATCCTTGATCTGCTGCTCCGCGGATTCTTTAGGCTTTATGGGCTGGACAGGCGCTAACGGTATGGATTTTGTATTTGTTACAGCGTTGGTTTCCGGACTTTCCTTGACCCCCTGGGGTGCGCAGCTTAAGTGACAAAACATAATGCCTGATACAAGCAAACAAAAGCTTTTTCTAAAAATGAGTTTATTGAACACGTGCTATGAACTCCCTCTTAAATGTTGATCCCGAAAGATTAAAGGTAGGCTTTGAGTTTTTTCCAGGTTTCCGGGCCTACAATTCCGTCCGTTGATAGTCCATTGGCTTTCTGGAAGTTTTTTACGGCCTGTTTGGTCCTTTTACCGTAAAAACCCGTCGGACTGCCTTTGAAATATCCGGCATGTTTCAAA
>CAYQTU010000093.1:4144-7014 GCA_964420575.1 uncultured bacterium | reverse complement strand
GACCTCAGAACTTGTGCTTGGTATTTTAAATTATCTCAAAGTGCCGCTGGTCTCTTATTCATTGACCCGGGATGTCAAAACCGCATTGTTCAAACGCGGAAATACGTACTATCTGGTGGTTGTCAATAATGGGAATGAAGACAAGAGCGCTATGGTTTACCTTCCGGCTTTGGCCAAGATTAAAGGAAAAATGATCGCCCGGGACCTTTTTACCCATCAGAAAACGGTTTATTCCGGAGACCGTCACCAACCCGTGGATGTTCATATTTCGCGGAAGGACGGCCGGATCCTTGAACTGCGCTTTACCCGTTCGTAAGCTTCTTCGTCCGAAGTCAACCTCGTCGAAAGACATATCAAGCTTGAACCCTTTTTTGCCGTTTCATTAACACCGGGAAAAGGGTAGAATACATCACCTAATTCTTGATCAAGGAGCCGGAATGTACGAATCTTTCTTTGGCTTGAAGGAGTCTCCTTTTAATGTGACTCCGGATCCCCGTTTTATGTATCTCAGCTGTCATCATCAGGCCGCTTTATCCGCCATGCGCTATGGAGTAGAGCACCGCCGGGGGTTTATCCAGATCACCGGAGAGATTGGCGCGGGCAAGACAACGCTTTCAAGGATGTTCCTTTCGCAATTGGGCGGGCAAGTCCATACCTCGCTTGTTTTTAACCCCAAACTTTCAGAACTGGAACTGCTTGAAGTGATTGTTGAAGATTTCGGCCTGAAGCCTAAGGCGAGACGCCGGAAAGAGTGCTTTGATATTCTCAATCGCTTTTTGCTGGATGAGACCGAAAAAGGCTTTAATGCGGTGGTGATCATTGACGAAGCACAGCTCTTATCTCCTAAGGCCTTAGAACAGATCCGGCTTTTGTCAAATCTAGAAACAACGACGCGAAAGCTTTTGCAGATCATTCTTATGGGGCAACCTGAGCTGAATGATCTTTTAACCCGTCCGGATCTGAAGCAATTACGGCAACGGATCACTGTGCGGTACCATTTGCCCGAATTAAGCCGGGAAGAGGTGGGACAGTATTTGAGCCACCGGTTGAACGTTGCCGGAGCGTCCGAGAATTTTTTTACTGCTGATGCCATTCAACGCATTTATGAACTTTCTTCAGGGATTCCCAGGATCATCAATGTATTAGCGGACAGGGCCATGCTTGCGGCTTATGCTAAAAATGCTTTGCCTGTCGATGCTCTTCTTGTGGAATGCGCTGAAGCCGACTTACAAGGAGCCACGGTATGAGCCTCATTCAAGAAGCTTTAGAGAAAACAGCACGTCTTCAAACAAATTCTACGATCGCTGAATCCAAGACGGAGCATTTTGTTCAGCCGTGGACCCGAGAAATTATGGGTGAAGAACTTGAACGGGAACTTTCCGGTATCCAGCGACATTATTTCTGGCGCCGTACGTTTGTCTGGCGCTTTGGTGCCGGAGTCCTGCTTCTTCTTGCCGTAGGAGCTTTTTCTTACATGATCGGCAATCATGGCGGAAAGACTGTGCCGGCAAAAAATATTAGTCCCGCATCCAGCTTAACGGTTTCGCAGCCCCCAACCATTTACCGGTCGTTTACGCCTTACCGCTTGACCGGTATTACCAGTTTCGATAGTAAACCGATGGCCGTGATCAATGATGAGATCGTCGGGGTGGGGGATGCGCTTTCCGGGCGTGCTGTGGTTAAAGAGATCCGTGACGGACAAGTCCTTTTGGATGTCCGCGGAAAAGAGACCAAGCTAACGCTTTAAAATTTTGCTGAGAAGAGTACGGGGAATTTCATGCCAGATGGAAAATCCTACTTAAAAACCGCTTTGTTTATTCTTCTTGTGCTTGTGGCTATTTGGATTGTGATCCGCGCTTGGTAGGGAGCCCACTTTTAATTGACTGATGTCAGGAATAAATTAAAATATATAATTTAAAATAATAATATTATTGTATTATAATAATATTATTATGAAATACCCTTTCCTCTTCATTTCCGCAGGATTTTTAGCGGGGATCATTTTACAACAGTATTGGGATTGTCCTGTCCCTTGGATTCTTGCTCTTTTACTTACAGGACTAACAGGGCTATGGTGGATCCGAGGGAAAAAACTATTTTTCCCGATTCTGGCAGTTCTTTTTATTTGCGAAGGATGGCTATGCGCAGAATTTGATCGCCAGCAGCCTTTTAATGCAGTTGAAAATTATATCCAGCCCCGTCCGATGGTCCTGACCGGTACAGTCCGCTCTCTTCCCGAAGTTAAAATAAAGGGAAAAAGATTGCGGGTTTCTTTTGTGCTAACGGCCGAAAAAGCGGAGATCCGAAAAGGCCGGCATTCCCGGATCTTTCCCGTCCAAGGCGATGTTCAGGCGTTTTTGCTGCAGCCTTCTTTTATCCCCCAAGTGGGAGACCGGATCCGTTTGAGAGGCAAACTTGAAAAACCCCGTCCGGCACTTAATTTTGGAGAATTTGAATATGGACGGTATCTTGCACAGAAAAGGATCTTTTCGATTTTTGAAACTCTCGGGAAACGGAATGCCACTTTCATCGAGGTGAATCAAGGGCAATGGTTTTGGCGTTTTATGGCGCATTTACGTCAAGGAATCGCCAAGCGCATAGACCAAATTTATCCGTTCAAAGAAGCGTCTCTTTTAAAAGCGCTTATTGTAGGGATCCGCAGCGATGTTGGACCGCAGGTCCGGGATCAATTCATGAAGACAGGAACGGTTCATTTGTTAGCCATCAGCGGGCTCAATATCACAATGATCGCGGGAAGTTTCTATCTTTTTTTTCTTATCCTTCGCCTGAATTGCAGAGCTGCAGCCGCGCTATGCGCGGGAATCGTCGCTTTTTATATTGTGCTTTCAGGAGAAGGAATCCCTGTCCAA
>CAYQTU010000093.1:0-4134 GCA_964420575.1 uncultured bacterium | reverse complement strand
GGACGCAGCTATTCAATGCCCTGTGTTTTGCGTTCTTTACATTGCTTCTGATCAATACGCAAAATCTTTGGGATGTGGGATTCCAGCTTTCTTTTCTTTCGGTCTTTTCGCTTATTTTGATCTTGCCTTTTATGGCTAAGTTAAATCTTTGGTCTTTGTCCCTGGGGTCAAGCCTGGCAGTGCTGGTTGGGACGTCGCCGCTTGTTCTTTATTATTTCAGTGTTTTTTCGCCGGTCAGTTTGATCGCGAACTTATTGGCCATACCGTTATTTGATGCGGCTCTTTTAAGCGGTCTCTTTTCTGTTTTGTTTTTTTGGGTGCCGATCTTGGGAGATATCCTGGTCCGTTTTTCATCGTGGATCCTGCAGCTTGGAATGGGTTGGATCAGTTTTTTGTCCGGATGGGATTGGGGATATTGGTTCCTGCCTCCGCCGGGGCTTTTACCTTTATTATTGTATTACAGCACAGTGATCGGAGTTCTGTTCGCGGCAAGGGTTTCAGGGAGAAGGCGATACAAATTCTTATTTCCGGCTATAGGGCTGTGGATCATTTCCCTTGTGGGCATTTTTGGGAGGCAGCCTCCATCTGAAGAGCTCACTTTTTTCTCAAGCGGGAAAAATTTGATCATGCATATTCAGTGGAGCCCAAAATGCCATTGGATGATCAATGCCGGGAGGGGGAAGCCTTCGGACCAGGGAGAATGGCTTACGGGGCCTTATTTGAGGAAAAAAGGGATTAAGACTTTGGATGTCCTTTTGCTTACGGATCCGTATAAAAAACATATCGGGGCTTTGCCGGTCCTCTCGAAAAATTTTTCGATCAAAAAGCTTTATGGCTCTAGGTATTTGCTTCATAAAAGTTTGTTTCCCCTTGGCGGGAAGGCGGATGCGGAATTTAAGGGCCTAAACATTTATTCTTCAGGTGAGACTCTTCAGATCAGGGAAAATGCTTTTATCAAGGTGTTCGCTTCGAATGCTAGAGGTGTGGTTCTTGAGGTTGTTATGGAGGGGTGGAAGTTTTTGATCTTTTCACGGTTGGACTCGGAGCTTATTTTAGATGTCCTTAGATCGAGCCTTATTTCAGATGCTCAAATCCTGTATTTTCCCGAGGTTCAGAACCAGCAGCCCGTTTATTTTGATGGGCTATTAAAAAAGATCCGTCCAAAGATTTTGGTTACTGCGAGCATGGAAGATGAAAAAGCAAAAGCCCTTTTTTTGAACGGATTTTTGCCTTTAAATTTAAAGGATTCAGGGTCTATTAGTTTTAAAAAACAGGGCGAACGGTTAGTTGTGAAATCCTTCCTGCAAGGAGAGGTCAGGGTCTTGAGCAAATAAGGGTATTTCTATTGACATTTTTTTTAGCGCCATGCTATAGTACCACCTCATCAATTTTTGTAACTTGAGGCTTAGAAACCACTTATGCAACTTCGGAAGGTTTTTACATTCCTTTTTATTTTATTTCTCCCCGGTTATTTTGCTTTTGCGGAATGGGTTTGGTCCCCTCAGCAGGGGAAATTTGTCAATACGCAGCAGGAAAGCCAAGGGGATGTAGAAGAATTATTTGATTCCGCGATGGAATTGTATAAGCAAAAAAGCCTTGATAAGGCTACCGACCAGCTTGAAAACCTTCTCAAAAAATACCCTAAATCCCGGTTAGCTCCAGAAGCTCAATATCGTTTAGGAACGATCTGGGAAGAGCGCGGGGATTTGGTCAAGGCCCATAAAGCATATCAGAATTTAATAAAATCCTATCCCCAGACCGAACGCTTCGAAGAAGTGATCGAACGTGAATTTAATATTGGAAATTTTTTCCTGTCCGGGAAAAAAGGGAAGGTCTTGGGTTTGGAGCTGCGGCCGTCGCTGCCGCTTGCGGTCGAAGTCTTTAAATCGATTGTTGAAGTTGCTCCTTATAGTAATTTTGGCGATAAAGCCCAATTTAATCTTGGGCTCGCTTATCAAAAATCCGGGCAGTACGATAATGCCTTGGAAGCTTACCAGGCTTTGCTAGACCAATATCCGAAAAGCGACCTTTTGCAAAAAGCCCGTCTTCAGATGGCCGAGACCTCCTATGCCAAATCTTCAATGCAGTCCAGGGACCAAAGCGCTCTGGATGAAGCTTCGAAACAAGCCGAGCGATATTTAACGCGCTATCCGGATTCTGAGGAAGCCCAGAAAGCCGCAAAGATCCGGCAGGAGATCGATGAAAAAAATGCCGAAAAGAATTATCGTATCGGACTTTATTACGAGAATGAAAATTATCTGGAAAGCGCTTTAATTTATTATGCAGATACTGCCAAACGGTATCCTGATACGAGTTGGGGGCAAAAGGCTTCGGACAAGCTCAGGTCCTTAAAAGAACCCACGACCTATATCCCCGCCGAAGAGCAAAAACTTCGGGATGAAGCTCAAAAACTTGAAACAGAGCTTCAGTCTGTCCCTAAATCCGAAAAAAATAAACGGCAGGAATTGGAAAAGCAGCTGGACACTTTGCATAAAAAATTAAAATCCTTAGAAAAAGGGAAAACCGATAGTTTGGACCGTCGAAAGAAAGACATCAAACGCCGGGAACAGGAACTGAAGGAGAAATATAAAGAACTCGAACGGAAGAAAAAGCGTTATAAGAACAACACCTCCGAAGATTTTCAAAAAGCGATCCACCGCTGGCAATCCTCGCTGGATGCGGAGCGTGATGCTCTTGCCGAAGAAAAAGATCAGCTTAAAACTTGGCGTGCTGAGCTCGGGGTCAAAGATCAGAATTTTTATGAGTCCCTGATGCCTTTTGTAGGGGAACCAGATACCCCTGTTGAGAAGGTGAGGCAGATCGGCGAAAAAGAGCTTTATAAGCTTTCAAAAAAGAAAAAAGAACTGCTAGAGAAAAAAGAGAAACTTTACAAGCAATACACCGAGGCTCAGGCGGCTTTAACTAAAGCCCATACGGAAGCCTATACTGAAACCGGGATCGCGAAAAAGCGATTACGCGGTGAAGCTGAAGAAAAAGCCTCTTTAACGGAAGCCCGTGAGCTTTCTCCGAAGGAAAAAGAAATTGCGGCATTAAAAGGTGAGCTGAATGACAAGCTTGCTCTTTACGAGGAAGCGTTCGGAAAGATCCCAGAGGAAAAGCTGCTTGACGCCAAGAAAGATGCAAAAAAAGGAAATTCTTCGAGCGTCAAAGGCGATGAGCTGAAGGAAAAGAACTTACAAGAGCTTCTTGAACTAAAAATGCATCTCACTGAAAAGATCGCCGTTCAGCGGAATATCGTGGATACGCTGAATGACGCCTTCAATAAAGAATTGGCACGTAAAGAGCATGAGGCTTTGGCTAAAAAATTGGAGCAGGAAGAAACTCAGGATGTTCAAAAACTGCGCAAAGAAGTGAAACGGGTTGAAAAAGATATCCGTGCAAGATATCAGGATATTCAAGACCGTCATGAGAAAAAGAAGCAGCTTCTGAAGGAAATGGATGAGTTGATAAACCCCAAAAAACCAGGGACTAAAGCCGTGGTTCGTACGCTGACCGGTCCTTACCGTCTTGCCAAGGCATTTATCTTTGGGCTGCCGAATGAGGATGTGGAGTTGACCCAGTCCGCGGAAAAAGCCAAGGACACCTCTTTGGAAACTCAAAAAGTCAAAGCGCTGAAAGAACAGGTTGAGCTTGAAAGTCTGATGATCGAAGCTCAAATGCAGGAGATCGCAAAGCTCGAGAAAAAACTTGAAATGCTCAAAGCCCAAGCCTCTTTAGCCGGGGGATATAAATTTAGAAGTTCTTTGGTGAAAGTGCCCTATGCATTTATCGAGGAAGCCGTTGAAAGCGCTCGCCGGGTCGTCCCTAAAAAGAACCGTCAGGATGTTCTGATCAACCGCTTGAACCGTCAAACCCAGGAATTAGAAGCCTTAAACCGGCAACTCGAAACCGTAAAGAAATTAATCCAAGAGAGAACACCCGCAACGGTTCCGGCGGCGGATGGGGCTCAGAAAATCGATAGGCCTATCCCGGCCGACCTTGATGAAAAAACCCTACGGGAGCAGATCCAAAGGCTTCAGGAGCAATTAGAAGTGGCCTACAGTATGGACCAGCAAGAGAAAGGATTGAATCTTGGCAGGGACCAGAAACGGAAGATGACTAAAGATCAGCAAG
>CAYQTU010000092.1:0-7291 GCA_964420575.1 uncultured bacterium | reverse complement strand
GCCGGTCGCATTAATGATGAACTGGTTAAGAAAAAATTCCCCAAACTTAAAAGCATTGTTTTAGGTTGTAATCTCCGGTATGACGAAAAAGCAGGGCGTTATATTTTTACAGAAATTAATTCTGAAGAAATCGCTTATGAGCAAGGGCTTCGAAATGGGGACCTTTTGATCAAGATTGACGGCAAGGAGATCACGCCCGGTAATCTTTTTGAATTCTTTTTGAATATTGAAGGAGAAGTAACCCGGACGTTTACCGTTCAAAGAGAAAAACAAACGCTTGAGCTGCCAGTCAGCATTTTTTATTTAAATCCCAATGCGCCCCGTCTTGGGATGAGAGTGGAACGGGATTGGAAGAGTGGGAAATATAAGGTCATGACGGTCCATCAGGGATCCCCGGCAGAAGAAGCGGGGTTTAAAGCGGGGGACCTTCTTCTTAGACAGAATGATTTCCAATTGGACACCTGGGTCCATTATTATCGGGCGATCCTTGCAGAAAAAGAAGGTGTTTCGCAGCGTTTTGAGGTCAAGCGAGGAGATGAGATCCTACAGAAAACCGTGATGCCGAGCCTCAACCTTAATTTTTCGGAAAGCGGCGCAGCATTATTGTCCCCAAAAGGTTCCGGTTCATGAAAAATCCTTTTCTGGCTTTTTTCTTATCGATGATAATGCCGGGACTTGGGCAGGTGTATGTGGGAGAAAAAACAAAAGGATTGACCCTCCTCTGTATCACGCTCGGGGTTGTTGTGAGTTTTAGCTTGAACCGCTCTTGGTTGGCGTTGTTTTTAGTAGGGTTTATTTACCTGGCGGTCATGGCTCCCGCAGCTATGGATGCGTATCAGGCAGCGAGTGGTAGACAGCGAATCTTTAGCGGAGAATCTATTCCTTATGTTATCATAATGCTGCTTACGGTCGGGCCCTTTGCGGTCCCTCTTTTGTGGCAAAGCTCCAAATTCACAAAAGGAGCCAAGATCGGTTGGACCGCCTTTGTGGTTCTGATGGCTTTTTTGGTGATCGGGATGATGGTGTGGCTCGGCAATTATGCAGAAGAAATCATAAAACAAGCTTCCCAACAAGGTCTTTTCTAACACTTCTTCAGAAAGGAGCTTAAAGATGAGCTCAATACGGAAAATAGGTACAGGCATCCTTCTGTTCATTTTTATCGCCTCGATCGTTCCATGTCTTTATGCGGCTGATGACCCTGCCACGAAATTCAGCAGAGGGATCGTCAATATTGTGACTTCTCCCGGGGAGTATTTTGTCCAGATCACAAAATTATGCGAACGCCATGATCCTATGACGGCACTGCTAGGCGGTCTTTTCCATGGAACGTACCGAATGGCCGAACGCATCGGTGTTGGCATTTACGATATCCTGACTTTTCCAGTACCGATCCCTGAAGATTACAAGCCTCTGATCGAACCACCGACGGTTCTCGACGATATCGAACATGTCAACATCCGGGGGTATTAAAGATTTTATGAAGGCGAAGCAATATATTCTGGCTATTTTTTTAAGCTTTTTCGTCCTGGCCTCTATCTATGTCATGAACAGCCCGTCTGTTTTAGGACAAGCTTCTGACTGGACGGGGGACTGGCTCAAAGAAGCCAATGGTTATGGCCGAGCTATGGATGCTTATGTCGGTAGCAGTGATAAGGCTATGGCGGTTTATATCTATGTAGGTTGGTGTCCTTATTGCCGGAAGTTTGAGCGGGATATCTTAGCTTCTCCACAAGTCATGGAATTCATGAAAGATAAAATCAAGGTGAGGGTCAATCCTGAAGACGGTGAAAGGGAGAATGCGATCGTTGATCAATACCAGATCAGAGGATTCCCCAGTTTTTTTATTCATAGTGCCAAAACAAGAACGATCCGTCAGATCCCGACAAATATTACACCCGAACAATTCATTCAGATATTTCAGAAAGCCTCGGATTCTTAAACGGGATCTCCAGGCATTAAGTTCTCTCTGTTGTTATGATACCTTCAGCCTTAACTATAGCAGGTTCTGATCCTTCCGGCGGGGCAGGAATCCAGGCCGATCTTAAAATTTTTCATCAGCGAAAAGTATACGGCATGAGTGTGATCACGCTTCTTACGGTTCAGAATACCCTTGGGGTTCAAAAGGTTTATATTCTAAAACCCTTTCAGGTAACGGAACAATTAAAAGCGGTTTTAACGGATATCCGTCCTTCAATCGTTAAGACAGGAGCTTTGGGGAACCGGCAAGTGATCCTTGCTGTTGCACAAATGCTGAAAAAATATAAGTTTCGTTTAATTATTGATCCTGTGATGATCAGTAAACACGGAGCTCCGTTGCTTCGCAAAGATGCTGTTAAGGTTTTAAAAGAAAAACTGATCCCCTATGCGGTTTTAGTTACTCCCAATCTTCAGGAAGCCGAGATTTTAAGCGGTATTCCAGTCTATGATCTTGCTTCAATGAAAGCGGCGGCGAAACGGATTCATGGTTTAGGGGTACGGTCTGTTTTGATCAAAGGAGGCCATTTGCGAGGGGTTGCTGCGGACCTTGTGTATCATCAGGGGCGTTTTACGATTTTAAGAGCAAAAAAGATCCGGACTCGGAATACTCATGGAACAGGATGCACTTATTCCGCAGTGATTACCGCAGAATTAGCTAAAGGCAAGAACTTGCTTCCCGCAGTTCGGATCGCAAAAAAATTCATGACCCGGGCGATCCAAACCGCACCGGGATTAGGCCAGGGGATAGGTCCGGTTAACCATTTTGTGTCGGTTTGAAACCCTCCTTTGAGGTCTTTTTAAAAGTACTATTTCCAAAACCTGTTTGATTCAGTTATAATTCCTCATCTTACGATCCCAGGGGACAAAAATAATGTATCCGATCCTTTCGAAAAGAAAATTGAATAACAATGTTGAAGAGATGGTGGTGCAGGCGCCTTTTGTGGCCCGCCATTGTGAACCCGGACAATTTATCATCCTCCGCGTCGATGAGAACGGAGAGCGGATCCCCCTGACCATTGCCGAATTTGACCGGGAAAAAGGTTTTGTGTCCATTATTTATCAGGTGGTCGGATATACAACGCGCAAGTTGAGTGAAAAAAAAGAAGGAGAGGCATTGGCTGATTTTGTGGGGCCTCTCGGAAAACCCACCTTGATCCATGCGCATAAGCGGGTGATCGGGATTGGCGGAGGGGTTGGAGCTGCGCCGCTTTACCCTCAACTTAAAAGGTTCCATGAGCTTGGGACAGAAGTGGATTTGATCTTGGGAGCTCGGAGCCAGGATCTGATCCTCCTTGAGGAAAAGTTCGCTAAATTTTGCAGACATATTTATGTTACTACGGACGACGGCAGTAAGGGGACCAAAGGGCTTGTGACCGATAAGCTGAAAGAGCTTCTGAATCAAGGAATAAAATATGATGAAGTGATCGCGATCGGTCCTCTTATCATGATGAAATTCGTGAGTTTATTGACGAAACAGTGGAATCTGAAGACTAGCGTTTCTCTTAACCCGATCATGGTGGATGGGACCGGGATGTGCGGAGGATGCCGTGTGACGGTAGGTGGGGAAACGAAATTCGTTTGTGTGGATGGTCCGGATTTTGATGGTCATCAAGTAGATTACGATGAGCTGATGCGGAGACAGGGGATGTACAAGGCTGAAGAAGCCCATTCCTGCCGGATCGGATTGGGGGGCGTTTAATATGGCCCCCAATATGAGCCCCAAGAAAGTCCCGATCCCGGAACAAAAGCCCGAGGAACGGATCAAGAACTTCAACGAAGTGGCCCTTGGGTATACCCCGGAACAAGCCATGGAAGAAGCTGCGCGATGTCTTAATTGTAAGACACGTCCTTGTGTGGAAGGCTGTCCTGTCAGCGTGAAGATCCCGGAATTCATCAAGAAAGTAAGCGAAGGGCATTTTGACGAAGCCTATGAAATCCTTGTGAGCGAAAATTGCCTGCCTGCGATCTGTGGTCGCGTTTGCCCTCAAGAAACCCAATGTGAGATCCTTTGCGTCCGCGGCAAAAAGGGAGAACCGGTGGCCATCGGCCGGTTGGAACGTTTTGTAGCGGACTATGCGATGGAAAAGAAACTTGATCAGGCGGCCCATATCAAAAAGAATGGAATGAAAATAGCCGTTGTGGGAGGCGGTCCCGCAGGGTTGACCTGTGCGGGGGAATTGGCCAGGCTCGGTTATGAAGTGACTATTTTTGAGGCCCTTCATGCCTTGGGCGGTGTTTTGATGTACGGGATTCCCGAATTTCGGCTTCCTAAAAAGCTGGTCGAAAAAGAGATTGCGCTAACCATGAAATTAGGAGTAAAGATCGAAAAGAACGTGATCGTGGGGAAGTCCATCACGGTGGATGAACTTTTTGAACAAGGCTATCAAGCCGTTTTTATCGGGGCCGGGGCCGGATTGCCTTCATTTATGAAGATCGAAGGGGAGAATTTGAACGGGGTTTATTCCGCGAATGAATTTTTAACCCGTACCAACCTGATGAAAGCTTACGATTTTCCGAATTCCCCGACGCCGATTAGGATCGGAAAGCGTGTGGCGGTAATCGGAGGCGGGAATGTGGCCATGGATGCCGCCAGGACCGCTAAGCGTCTAGGTGCGGAGGAAGTTTATATTGTTTATCGCCGCAGCGAAGCGGAGCTCCCTGCCCGTGCGGAAGAAGTGCATCACGCCAAAGAAGAAGGGATCATTTTTAAACTGCTCCGTAATCCCGTGAAGATTCTTGGCAAAGACGGATGGGTGACCGGCATGGAATGCGTTGAAATGGAACTTGGGGAACCGGATGAATCCGGACGGCGCCGCCCTGTTGTTAAAAAAGGAAGCAATTTTGAATTTCCCGTCGATACGATCGTGGTTGCGATCGGAGGGACTCCGAACCCGCTGATTCGCCAAACAACGCCGGGGCTTGAAGTGCAAAAGTGGGGCGGGATCATTGTGGATGAAGCTACGATGAAAACCTCTAAGGAAGGTGTTTATGCCGGCGGAGATATTGTCACCGGCGCGGCGACTGTGATCTTGGCGATGGGAGCAGGGAAGAAAGCGGCCCATGCCATTCATGAAGCCGTTCAAAAGAAATTGAGTTTAAACCAAGCGGGGTAAAACCCCTGGAGCTGAACATGATCTGCTGTCTTGATCTAGAAGGCGTATTGATTCCCGAGATCTGGATCAATGTGTCCCAAAAAACCAAGATCAAAGCCCTTGAGATCACTACCCGAGATGAACCGGATTACGATAAATTAATGCGGTATCGTTTGGAGATCCTGAAAAAAGAAAAGATCGGCCTCCGGGATATCCAAAGCGTTATCCAGAAAATGAACCCTTTGCCTGGCGCAAAGGATTTTCTCCGTAAACTCCAAGAGCATTATCAGGTGATCATCCTCTCGGATACTTATTATGAATTTGCAGGTCCCATGATGAGGAAATTGGGGTATCCCACGCTTTTTTGTAACTGGCTAAAGATCGACCCCGACGGATTTATTGTCAATTATCATTTGCGTCAGAAGAACGGGAAAGAACAAGCGGTCCATGGATTGAGAGGCCTGGGATTTCAGGTTGCGGCGGCAGGGGACTCTTATAATGATATTCAAATGCTCCAGGCGGCAGACCGAGGGATCCTTTTTAAGCCTCCTGAAAAGATCATCCAGGAATTCCCCCAATTTCCGGTCGCTAAAAATTACTCCGAACTCCTCAAAGCTTTCTCGATCGAATAATCCTGCCCATTAAATAAAAAAGATCATTCTCCGAGATTAGACCGGATCTTTGCAGCAATTTCTGACAGTTCTGTATTGCTGGCCGATTTTGCTCTTGAAAAATTCAGATCGGAAAGACCATTGATAATAGGGATCAAGTGAACGTGAGCGTGAGGGACCTCGATCCCTGCAACGATCAATCCGACTTTTTTGCAGGGAATGGTTTTTTTAACGGCTTGAGCGACTTTTTTAGTGAAGATAATGAGCCCTTTTAAAAGTTCATCCTCAACATCAAAAATGTAATCGATCTCCTGTTTAGGAATAACAAGGGTATGGCCTGGATTGACAGGCCGGATATCCAGAAAAGCAAAATAACGGTCATCCTCCAGGATCTTATGAGACGGGATCTCACCTTTAATGATACGAGTAAAAATAGATGCCATAGAACCTCCTTTTAAGATTAAGAGTAAATTCAAAAATGGTGCATTTATTCTACAGCCGCTTTTTTATAACAGGTATAGTTTTTTAGAAAAAATGGGGTACAATAGTCCGACAGCACTTTTTAAAAAAGCGAGGTCAACTATGGCAGAAGAAAACAAAAAAACAGTTCTTGGAGTTACAGAAAACCTGGAAGCACTGCTTTGCTATGCGGTAGGTTGGATTACGGGGCTTATCTTTTTGCTTTTGGAGAAAGATAATGCTTATGTAAGATTCCATGCGTTGCAGTCGCTTGTTGGGTTCGGAGTGTTGCATGTTGCCTCTATGGTGATCATCATTATCCCGCTTTTGGGATTTCTCCTCTCTCTTTTGATCGGGGCTTTGAGTTTTGTGCTCTGGATCGTTTTGATGGTCAAGGCGTATAAAGGCGAAAAGTACAAATTGCCGGTAGTCGGCGATTTCGTTGAAAAACAATTAACGAAATAAGAAAAAAGACCGCCCGAAAAGATGTCGGGCGGTCTTTTTGTGTCTCAAGACTTTTAAAAAATCCCCATGAAAGAATTTTTTTGTCAGAAATGCGGAGCCTGCTGTGCGCAACCCGGTTTTGTCTATCTTCACGAAAAAGAAGTTGAGCCGCTAGCCGAATATCTTGCGCTTTCCCCGTATGATTTTGCGGATAAGTACTGTATTTTGATGGAGCGGAGATATTTGGTGCTGAAGAAGAATCCGGATGAAACCTGTCTTTTTTTAGATGCCGGAAAATGCTCTGTCTATCCCGTGCGTCCGAGACAGTGCCGTGATTTTCCTCTGGGATGGAAAACTTCCAAGAGCTTGGCGTATTGCCTTGGGATAAAAAGCTTAAACGATTAAGCCGTGGCGGTGATCAGCTGGTCTTGATCCTGCGGGGCAGGAGGCTTAGAAGGCAATTTGATAATGAAACGGCAGTGTTTTCCAGGTTCACTTTCAACCCAGATCTTACCTCCGTGCATTTCAATAAATTGTTTGCTGATAGCCAGTCCTAAACCCGTTCCTTTAGCGCTTTGCCCGGCTCCGCGGCCATCCTGGTGATAGGGTTCAAAGATTGATTTTTGATTTTCGGTGGGGACCCCAGGCCCTGAATCTTCCACAACGATTGAAGCGCCTAAGGGTTCTTTTTTTAGTGAAAGAGCAATC
>CAYQTU010000091.1:0-7300 GCA_964420575.1 uncultured bacterium | reverse complement strand
CGAAGCCGCAGCGGGTTTTACGAGCTTTTCATAAACACCTTTACCGTCCCCAAACAATTCCATGTTGCTTTTTGCCAAAGACAAACGTTCCAGAAAATCCTTTTCATAATTCGCCCCGCTGATCTCAAAAGCCAACTGGACGGCCCGGGCGGCATATTGCAGGATCTGGACCGTCTCGATCCCGGAGATCTCCGAGAAGAACCATCCGCAGCTGGTGTACATCAGCATTAAATGCCGCTGCATTTCAAGAAGCTTAAGGCATAACGTCACTTCTTCTTTGGAAAGATCCCGCATCGCCTGCCGGCTGAAAAAATCCCTGATATTCTTTTCATTGCGGTTCAGGATCACATGAATGTAATCGTCCCGAGCTTCCCAAACATCCCGGAAATATTGAGACCCTTCTTTTTCGTAGATCTTAACCAATTCATCCCGAAGCCAATCCAGTGCCCAGCGAAGCGGTTTGCGCCAATGCTGGGTCCAATTGGCCGGACCGCCTCCGCGGCAACCGCAATGGTCCTTCCAGCGCATCACGCCATGCGCACAGCTCCAGGAAGTCCCTTCGCCGTTCTCGCCTTCGATCAAACGCACCTCGTAATGAGGCGGATTTTCTTCAAGATATTCTCCGTAATTCACAAGCCGGTAACCCCTCTTCGGGATCTCGACATAGGTCAGATAAGCCAATACCCGGTCCCCATAAGGTTTATGATGCCCGTAAGTCTCTCCGTCCGTTGCGATATGGATCAATTGTGGAGTCTCGCGAGACTGAAGCACTCCTCCTTCCAACCGGTGCATAAAGACCTTGGCGTCAAAAAGCAGGTTATCAAAACCTACGGCTTTTGAAATAGGCCCGTCATAAAAAAAGATATCGATAAAAAGCGCGGGATTTTTTTTCAGGAAATAGCGGTAAGGCTCTTTGGGATCAATATGCCCCCCGACCACATCCTGCCAGGCTCCACCATCTAGCGAACGGAAAGCCCGCGCCTGATGGGGGGAAAGGATGATGAACTTGATCTTTTCTTCAACGAGGACTTCCAGAGTTTCTTCATTACACGCCGTTTCCGGGAGCCAAATGCTCTCGGGATCACGGCCAAAACGGAAACGGAAATCTTCGATCCCCCAACGGACTTGCGTTTTTTTATCCCGCAAGTTCGCTAAAGGCATGATCATGTGATTGTAAACTTGAGCGATCGCGTTCCCGTGCCCATGATGGGTCTCCCAACTGGCGCGATCCGCACGGATGATCGCCTGGTAAGTGCTGGGGTGTTTATGCTGCAGCCAGGACAGAAGGGTCGGGCCAAAGTTAAAACTGGTCCGTTCGAAATTGTTGACGATATCCACGATCTTGCCTTTGGCATCCAAGGCCCTGGCTCTGGAATTCGGAAGGTAGCACTCATAATGAATGCGCTCGTTCCAGTCATGAAAAGGAGCCGCGCTGTCCTGCTGTTCGATCTCTTCGATCCAGGGATTTTCGCGTGGCGGCTGATAAAAGTGCCCGTGCAAGCAAATGCAAATCTCTTTTGCCATAAAGACCCGCCGTTTTAGAAACGGTTATCGTTCTTGATCAGGTTCAATAACTCTTTGGCCGATTCTTCAGGCCCTTGACGCTCCCAACCCGGAACGCCAAGACGTGTACGCATCTGTCCTACAAATATACCCCGTTCAAAAAAAGCCCCAAAGAACTTTTTTGCCAAAAGATCATGTTCGCTTCTGCATTGAACAGGCCCAAAAACATTTGAAAAATAGGTATGCACCAAACCTGTGGTTTTAGTCGTCCCTTTGCTCATCACGGCCCCGTCACGGAAGGTCTTAAGAGCCTCTTCAGGAGTTTGGAATTTTTCGATGATTGGATGGTCCTCATCGATATCTTCATAATTATTCGCATAGAGCACAAAATCCACGGGATGGCCATGAATAACGTTCGCAAAGGTCGTCACCGGCAAGGCGATCCGGGCATTCGTTTTGGAAGGGCTCATGATGATGGCGCGGTCAATCTGTCCGAGCGCATAACCGGGCTTTAGATCATCCAACCTTAAGAAAGCCCCCGTTTCAGTCCCATAGCCCGCAAGACTGCCATCCGGTTTGATCTCTAAAGACCCCATATCATCAGCGATCACCACCACGTCTTGGATCAGCTCAGCTCCGAATCCCCGCATCGCTTCCAGCGTTTCGGACTTCCCGGCGCCCGTATCCCCGATCAAAAGGAGCGTCGCAGGCCGCTTCCCCTTCAAATACAGCTTCATGAAAGCTCCGTGGAACGGTAATCTTCCCGTACGGATCTTTTTGATATTGTGAAGCGTAAGAATCATTTTCTTCAAATAGCCAAAATAACCGAATTCATCCTTCGCCGGAACAGCGCCGATCAGAATATCATTTTTCAAATCCTCATAAAAAACCGTGGGGAAAACATCCTTTGCGCGAAAGTCGGATTCAGAGACCCCGTAAAGATAGATCGCGTCAGGCTTTCGTTTCAGATCTTCATCGCTGGCGATCTCGAAAAGATTAGCCATAGAAAGGCCCATTTCAAAGAATTTTTCGCTGAAATAAACATGGATCAGAACATCCCCGGCCTTTACGGGGTAGCAAAGCCATTCTTCCCGGTTCAACGGCCCCCAGGCCAAAGGATTTTCATCAATGCGCTCAAATTTCCCTTCACGTTTATTATTCAGTTGATTTAAAACAAGCGGCGGATAAAAAAGGATCTGCCGGATCATCGGGATGGTATTCAGTTGTTTATAAAGATCCTCCGGGTAAGGAATATCCTTAGGCAATGCGATCACCGCCATTTCAGCGCCGGCAGCGATCTGACGATAGATCCGGGGATGTGTGCCTGTGATGTTTTCCTGGATTTCACGGTAAGTTCTACGGACAAGACCCGTAAGATCTTCGATCGTATCATTAAAGGTCCGAAAAGGCCGCTTATCTAAACGGTCCCCTTCGGAGTCACAGATGATGAACCGGTCAAAACTTCTCCAGTAATTGTATAAAAATTCGACAAAATCATTCAGCAGATTTTTATCCCGGAGAAACTCTTCAGCGCCTTGGACCACGCGACCGACAAGCGCGATCTCCATTTTTTCAAGAAATTCAAGGGTTTGGATCAGGAGTCGGATATTAGCATCATTGATTTCCTTTTTGCCAAAAATTTTCAATAGAACAGAATCCCGGCGCTGAAGCGAAGCGATCGCGTGCTTTATGATCTCATGACAGAGTTCGCTCCGGAGAAGCTCTTCGGAAGAATCACAGATCTGGTTACGGAGCCGGATGAAGACTTTTTTTTCTGCGATCTTAAAGGAACCGACAAAAGAAGGGCTCATAAGGATCCCTTAAGAAACGGGAAATGCGGCGGTAAGCGTCGCCACTTCTTCGAGCATTTTTTTACGCTCTTCATCGGTCACCGTAGCGACGGAACCGAAATATTTATGCCCGATCACTTCCATGCCGCAAAACTGAAAGGTCTCTTTATCGATCGTCTGTTCCATGCTTTTAAACATTCCTGAGGCCTCATAAGCTGAAAGCGGTGCCCCGAGCGTATTGATGATATAAACTTTTTTCCCGGGTAAAAGCGCCACCGCCCCATTCGCATCATAATCGTAAGCAAATCCTTTAAAAAAAACACGGTCAATATAACCTCGGGTGATGGCGGGCATCCCCCCCCACCAGATCGGATAAATAAAGGTAAGGACTTGTGCCCAGCGGACATGGTCCTGTTCGATCTCCACATCTCGGGAGACCTTCCCCTGTTGGGCGGCCTCAAAATCGGTGGCCCGCAGAACAGGATCAAAATGAAGGGCATAAAGGTCCCGTATCCTGACGCTTTGACCTTTCTGCTTCAAAACATTCAAAACCGTTTCATAGATGGCATGATTAAAACTGGCCGGATTAGGATGGCTGTAAATGATCAAGTGGTTCATTATTTCTCCTTTGGATGATGAAAACATTTAAGAAATCGTTTTCAGGGGACTAGAAATGACATTTTTATTATAATCCAAAATACTCTCTTGGAAAGGCGAAAGTTTTCTTTGGACTTTTAAAGAAGTTTGCCGATAAAATGAGATGGCTTTAATTTATTAAAAATGACGAAAATAGAATCGATTTTTAGAAGATCGAACTTTCCTTATTTCCTGTTAGCGCTCATTCTGCTCGCAGGGACCTTCCTAAGATTTTATAAACTTGACCTGATGCCTCTGCATTACGATGAATTCTTTGACACGATCCAAGGGAACCGGCTCATCCTCGAGGGGAAAGCTGAAACATTTCTCGGGATCCCGTGGACCCTCTATTACGGAAGGTATTCTATCCTTTACAATCTCTTCACCTTATGCGTTTCTTTTTTTAGCGAGAATCCTGTATTTATTGCAAGGATCCCGGCGGCTTTTTTCGGGTCTCTAACTCTTGGGGCGGTCTTTTTGCTGACCCAACGCCTCTACAACCTGAGAACTGCATTGCTAAGCACCTGCTTATTAGCTTTTCTTCCCTGGCATATGATCACCAGCAGGATCGGACTCAAAATCGTTCTCGTCCCCTTAATCAGCACTTTCTCTTTTTATTTTTTGTACCGTGGTCTTACAGAACGGAAACAAGGTTTTTTCTTAGGGGCATGGGCCTTACTTGGGCTCACTGCTTTTTACACTTACCCGCTCGCATTAATGCATGTTCCGATTTTTCTGATCGGGTATTTTCTCTTCCGGGGTCCTAAAGCTCCGCATGGCGCTTCGAATCTGATAAAAGGATTTTTGGTTTTTACTATTTTAGTCCTTCCTTTTCTCGTCTTAAGCCGACAGTATGCTATTTTTGCAGCCCCTTCCTCCTGGTTCATCACAGACAATACCCCTCTTTCCCATCCTTTTTTTATTCCGATTCTTTTTCTAAATGGCACTCAGATCTCGGCCATCCATCTTAAAGCATTATTTCTCGGCGTCCTGCATGCCCAATCGTTTTACGCCCCAAGCATCCATCTCCCCTTGGTCGGATCTGCTCTCTTAGGCTTGCTGGGCATTATTGCTATTCCTTATCTTGCCGTACGGCAAACGCGATCGGATTTTTTTGTTCTCGGATGGTTTTTTACTGCATTGTTCTTTTGTTCGTTTTTCATTTTTACCTATGAAGAACGTTACTCCGCCCGTTATCTTATTGCGATCTTGCCCGCCCCGATAATTCTCATTGCACGATTATTGGACCAACTGAGTGAATGGGCCTTTTCAAAACCTAATCTATTAGCAAAACTCTCGATGACCATTTTTCTGGGGGTCGTCCTCACCCAGCCTTTGCTTCATGACATCGATTACTTCCGTCGGGCTCCTCGCAATCCCCTTGAACTGCGGGTTTATAGCTGGGGATCCCGGGAAGCGGCAAAATTTTTGTCTCAGATCGATCTACCGGAAAATAGCCTCATCGTTTCAGACCACGCGATGACTGTTCCGGCTTATCTGCCCTATGAGAGAGCTCTCCATCGAAAAGATGCCCTTATCACTACCCAAGATTTTTCCATTCAAGGGCACCGGGAAGCTCCTGCCTATGCGGCTTTTGAAGAAGCCGACAGGACATTCCTCGCCAAACATCCCTCGGTTTATTATGTCCTTTGGGCGCCTGAAGCTTATCATGGGGAAGAGCTTTTTATCTGGTCGGACTATTACCGGACGCAGAATTACATTAATTTCAGGAAAAAGTACCCTTTAGCCTCCCCGCTCCAAACTTTTTTTTACCCGGACGGGACTCCCGCCGTTAAGATCTATAAGGTGCCCTGACCTCTGATGAAAAAGAGCCTATGCCGACCGTAAAACCATCGTTCAAAATTACCCCTCGACACCTTTTACTTTTTTTAACTTTGGGGATCTTGATTTATCTCGTCGCTGATTTCTACGTACTCGCTTTCCGTTATTTAACTTATCCATATGAAGTCGACTACGGCGAAGGATGCACCCTGCTTTTCTTTAAGCAGTTAAAAAATTACGGGGTTTATTTTTTTGATATTAATCACTATCCTTTTTCTTACGCTACTTATCCGCCTATTTTTTTATTTGTCATTTGGTTTTTTGAACTGTTTTTCCCGTCTTCGCTGATGGCCGGACGTTTTGCGTCCCTTTTTTCAGTCACCTTGATCGCCCCCGTACTTTACTTTCTCCTCCAGCGCAAAATAGCGAACAAGTTTTACGCTTTACTCCTGACGCTTTGCTATTTGAGCTTTTGGTCTATTTTTGTGTTCGGCGGAGTTGGTCGTTTGGACACCTTGGTCTGCTTGTGGATCCTTATCGGATTCTGGCTATTCGAAAAATATTCGGAACCTTACGACAGAAAACGTTATTGGGCTTTTTTGTTTTTTATCCTGGCTTTTTTCACAAAACAAAATTCTATCCTGGCCCCCATCTGTATCTTTTTTTATCTTCTCCTTAAAAAAGAAGAACGGAAACATTTTCTGCCCTCGCTTTTCATTTACGCAACACCCATCATCATCATGGTTCTAGCGTTCAATCTATATACACACGGGGAGTTCCTGAAACATCTTTTTTTCTATACGGTCAACCGCGAATGGCGGCCTTTCTGGTTCGAGAAAGGAATGGAGTATTACCTTGGGGATATGAAGATCCTGTTAGGGATCGGGATCTTGGGGCTATTTTCAAAACAAAGTTTTGCCAAAACTAATTTCATTTACCTGATGTATTTCCTTCTTACTCTTGCTTCCCTGCGGACCATCGGACTGACCGCTTCAAATGTTAATTATTTTTTGGAACCTCAGCTTGCCAATGTGCTTTTTGCGGGAGTCGTACTCGGAGGTTTTTTTAAATCCGGCGCCAAAGAAATTGTCCCTTCGGGAAGAACGCTGATCCTGATCGCATTGATCTTTTTGCAGGCTTTTTCCGTTTTAATCTTTCGAACCGAAAAAAAGATCCGAAACGACTATTGGATGCCCGGGACCCATTACATTTTGGCTTATCCTGTTTATCGCGAACTTGACCAGCGAATTAAAAATACAAAAGGGGACATTTTATCGGAAAATCTAACGGCTCTTTTAACAAATGATCGAGAGGTTTTTTTCGGATGTTCCTACCCTCAGGCCGAAGACGGAAAGTGGTCTCCCAAAGAACTGGTCCAAGATTGCCAAAGGAAACGTTTTTCGCTTATTGTTTCGGCTTGGCGTTATGCTGGCATTTCCGAACTCCAAAAGTGCTTCGAAGAACAATATGAGGAGATCCCTGACGCGATCCGGGACAATTATTGGAAATTTTACAGGCCGAAGAATTAGAAATATTCCGGATGCTCAAGAAACCATCGAACGGTTCTCCGGAGGCCTTCTTCAAAACGG
>CAYQTU010000090.1:0-7305 GCA_964420575.1 uncultured bacterium | reverse complement strand
GACATAGCCCACCGTTTGCGTGCCATAAGTCCCGAGATCCGCTTGGATCTTCTGGCATCCTTTGGCATCAAAAATATAAACGGAACTGACCACATCGATGGGGCTGCAATTTTTTCCGAAGCAAATTTTGAACTGCCGCTTGAATTCAAACAAGGTTTTCCGAGGCTCTTCGAACCCCGTGATCTGATGGGGTTGAAAATCCCCGTCTTTTCTCGGGAAATCCCGGAAAGCGATCAATGTCCCCCCCTCTTCCACATAACGGCGGAGGTTCTCATGCCCGATGCGGTCAAGCCATTGATTCCCGGAATAAAAAAGGACTTTTTTCTTGGGAATGACAAACCTCGGATCGCAGATATCATAATCAACATCCGCATTGTATAAAGCAACAAGGATAGGGCTGTTATGCGAGAGCGTCCGCGCCGCATACTGAAGCGGATTAAAGGTTGCTCCTACTTCGGTGATCTTGGTGATCGAAGTGGGTTTTAAGACCTTGAAGGCTTTCACGAGTTGTTTGAAGACATCATAAAGTTCCCCGCGGACTCTTCCCCATTCATTGATCGGTGACATGTACCAATTGTCACGGTTGACCAGCATATACCAGTTCCAGCCTTTGACCCCGCTCAATAGAGCGGATAAACAGATCATGCGGTAATGGTTCGGAGTTAAGACGCTCGTTTCATAATGACGACCATGCCAGATCCCGGATTGAAATTCTGCTATAAAAGGCAATCGGGAAACGCTACTTAAGTAGCGGATCTTGTCGCAAAATTTACGATGCTCAAATTCATCTTCAGAAAGTTCGTTCGAGGGATAGAGGTCGAGACCGATCAGGTCCGATGTGGCTTGCAACGCCACCCAGTCATGCGCGTAAAAGAAAGGATAGGTATTCAGATAGATCGGGACATCGATTCCAAGTTTACGATAGGCTTGGACGTTCCACTTCGCGCACTCGTAGGTGTAATAATATTTGAATTTGAAATAATCCAGATGGCGTTTCAGTTCTTTATCCCCTTTAAGCGGAAGACCTTTTTCGCCGGGGAGCATGGTCGCGATAAAAGGCGCCGCTTCTTTGAAGGACTTGTAGGTCGTTCCCCACGCTTCATTAAGAGCGCTCAAATCACCGTGATAAAGCCGTTCGATAAAATCCTGAAAGAGCCCGGGCTTCTCGGAAAATCCGTATTGATGTCCGAACACATCCGGCCAAGGATCGATCTCGTTATCCGCCTGAAGAAGAATAATGTGTCCGCCTTTACGGGACGCAAGATAAGGTTTAAAAACCCGGGTGACTTCTTTCAGGTATTTTGTGGCATGGGATAAGAATTGAGGATGAAGCCGATGATGTTTATACGCATAATCCGGAACCCCGTCATGCGGCCATTCACTGTAGATATAAGGCCCCGGACGGATGATCAGCCAAAAACCTTCCTTACGGGTCAGATCCAGGAACGCTTTAAGGTTCCGGGCTTCATCGGTCTTTCCCGTAAAATCGAATTGTCCTTGTTTATGTTCGTGATAGTCCCAGGGGATATAAGTGGAGATGATCTCCAGACCCATTTCCCGGACCCGGTGAAGGACATCTCGCCAATAATGAGGGTTAAGACGCCAGTAATGGACTTCTCCGGAGATCAATGGGATCTCTTTTTTGCCGACCCGGATTTTATGATTTTTAATTTCGACTTTAGGCATCTGCGATCACTATATTAACGGTTCGACCCGGAACTACAATAATTTTTTTGATCTGTTTTCCCTGAACGCACTCCTGAACACGAGGAAGCGTTAATGCTTGGTTCCGGACCGCTTCTTCATTTTGATTACGTGATACGACCATTTTCGCCCGAACTTTACCTCCCACAAGGACCGCAAGCTCGACTTCAGCTTCCTCAAGATGCTTTTCATCCAGTTGCGGCCAAGGTTCGTAAGCAAGAGTTCTGCCATGCCCCAAATAACTCCACAGTTCTTCGGCTAGGTGCGGCGCAAAGGGCGCAAGCAGCAACACGAACTTTTCCAAGATTTCCCGAGAGTGATCTGCATCTTGAGAGATCTCATTGACAAAGATCATCAACGCCGAGATCGCAGTATTGAATCTCATCCCTTCCAGATCCTCCGTCACTTTTTTGATCGTCTGATGAAGGATCTTGAGCTCTGAAGCTTTAGGCGGACGTTGAAGGATATTCGCGTGGAACTTATTTTCTTTATCCATAAAGAGACGCCAAACCTTACCGAGGAACCGGTAAACCCCTTCCACCCCGGAATTGGACCAAGGTTTGGTCATTTCAAGCGGCCCCATGAACATTTCGTAAAGACGAAGGCTATCCGCCCCGTAGTGGGCGATCATTTCATCGGGATTAACGACATTCCCCCGGGACTTTGACATTTTCTGGCTGTCTTCACCCAGGATCATGCCTTGGTTAGTCAATTTCTGGAAAGGCTCAACCGTAGAAACGACCCCCATGTCATAAAGGACCTTATGCCAGAACCTCGAATAAAGAAGGTGCAGCACGGCATGCTCGGCCCCCCCGACATAAAGATCCACATTCATCCAATATTTTTCTTTTGGGGGGTCGATAAGGGCTTTTTTGTTCTTCGGATCCAGATAACGGAGATAATACCAGCATGACCCTGCCCATTGCGGCATAGTATTGGTCTCACGTGTTGCGGGGCCTCCGCATTTGGGACATTGACACTGAAGCCAATCTTTCGCTTTGGCAAGCGGCGGTTCGGCATTCCCTGACGGGGTGTAATCTTTCATTTCCGGCAAACGAAGCGGCAGTTCGTTCTCGGGAATAAGCACTGTTCCGCATTTCTTACAATGGACAACCGGAATGGGTTCTCCCCAATAGCGCTGTCGGCTGAAAAGCCAATCGCGAAGCTTATATTGAACCGCTTCTTTCCCGAGCTTTTTCTCTTCAAGCCAGCGAGTGATCTTTTGTTTAGCCACTGGCGTTTTCAATCCTGTAATGGATATGCCCAGACCATCTGAATGGACTGAGATCCCGTCATCTATAAAACCGCGCCAATCTTTTTGAGGATCTTCAGGCTGCACCACTTGAAGGATGGGCAGTCCAAACTTAGTGGCAAATTCAAAATCCCGGGTATCATGCGCGGGAACCGCCATGATCGCTCCGGTCCCATACCCCATCAGCACATAATCCGCGATCCAAATCGGGATCTTTTGACCGTTCACAGGATTGATCGCATAAGCTCCGGTAAATACTCCCGTTTTGGTTTTGGCAAGGTCTGTACGGTCGAGATCGGATTTCCGTTGAGAAACTGCAACATATTCATCCACTGCTTTTTGGGCATCCGCAGTCGTGATCTTCGCCACAAGCGGGTGTTCCGGCGCAAGGACCATATAAGTCGCGCCAAAAAGCGTGTCAGGGCGGGTCGTAAAAACACGAATGACTTCTTGCCCCTGCTCCAGTTTAAAATCTACTTCTGCCCCGACAGACTTCCCTACCCAATTCCGTTGCATTTCTTTGATCGCATCCGACCAATCCAATTTATCCAGATCTGCAAGTAGCCGTTCGGCATAAGCCGTGATCTTCAGGATCCACTGGCGCATCGGACGGCGGTAAACCCCTTTATGCCCTTTGCGCTCACAAGTCCCGTCCGCATCCACTTCTTCATTGGCAAGCACGGCCTTGCACCCGTCACACCACCAAACCGGAACTTCTTCCTGGTAGGCCAAACCTCTTTTATAAAGTTGCATGAAGATCCACTGGGTCCATCGGTAATAGTCCGGATCTGTGGTATCGATCTCGCGGTCCCAGTCATAGCTGAAACCGACTTTTTGGATCTGTTTTTTAAAAGTTTGGATATTTTTCTGGGTGGTCTCGCGCGGATGAGTGCCGGTTTCGATCGCGTATTGTTCGGCCGGAAGGCCAAAGGCATCCCATCCCATCGGATGAATTACATTAAACCCGCGCATTCTTTTATAACGGCTGACAATATCTGTTGCGGTATAACCCTCCAGATGTCCGACATGCAATCCGGAACCGGACGGATAAGGAAACATATCAAGCACATAGAATTTAGGCTTATCGCTACCAGGCTCTCCGGGATCTGGAGAACGGAAGGTCTTATGGCTGGACCAAAAGGCCTGCCACTTTGGTTCGATTTCGTCGAAAGGATATGTTTTGAATCCGCTGGCCATAGGTTTTATTTAATGCGAGAGGAGGGAGTCGAACCCTCATGGTGTTTGAGCACCGCTGGATTTTGAGTCCAGTGCGTCTGCCAGTTCCGCCACTCTCGCGAAAGTGGTGGACTGACCCCGCCTTCTATTCATTTTGAAATGGTTGGCAGGACCAGTTCAGTTAATCCTTAATCGTATACTATGAGAACTGGACCGGAGGGGAGTTGAACCCCTGACCTCTACAATGCCATTGTAGCGTTCTCCCAACTGAACTACCGGCCCGTGAAATGTAATACCGCTAATGAACTCGAGAAAGGACAGTCTAATCGAAAAAAGGATTTTTTCAAGAAAGTTTCGGCCAATTTACCGGAGGATTAAAAAAAGGTTTCGGGTTTTAAAGTAATGCCGTCTTGATCTCCGGGGATCACGGAAACCATCATATCCCAAGCCCCGGACCCCAAACGCGTAACTGTGCGGAGGATCCCGTCAAAAAAACCGGCCGTATCCCGGAAAACACGGGAATTCCCGGTCTGTTGGTCATATTGGCTGATGGTATAAGGGATTTCCCAGAGACAGCTAATAGCATTTTTAAAACCTCGCGAGAAGGTATGCCCTAGCTGTTCAAAATAGCCTGTTCCCGCATAAACATTCCCCGCAACGGATAAACAGAGCATGAATACTAGCATTCCGGTAATGATTTTTATTCGCATCCTATCCCCCTTCGAAGCCAAAATTGTTTTGCCAATCCTGTCCTTAAACTTAAGAAACATTTTTAAAGTTTTCTTTACCAAAAGCCGATGTTTTTTATGCACATTAACAAATCATGAAACTTTCCATTTCATGATGGAAAAGGAGAAAAACGATGAAATCGGCTTATACTTGTCCCGCATGCCAGTGGTCCGGCAATGAGACGAATTTTGTCACCAAGATCCTTTCCATCATGTACCGCCCTAAGCACGACAACATCCAAGCCTTCAAGCAGATCAAGTGCCCGAAATGCCACAATCTTGTGACGATCATTTTTGAAACACTTGATGGCACCATCGTAAAATAATTTTTACCGCTTCCGATTTGAAAACCATCCAAAATGGGCAAGCTTAATCCCTAACGTCTGAATATACTTGCGCAGGTCTTTGGACCCAAATAACCGGAATTCTTTCTCCCGCGGCAGGGTCAGCGAACTGATCGCACACAGCTCATCATCCACCCATCCGGGGTGGCACATGATCTCATTGGTCCCTTCCGGCAACGTAAAAAGAAGATGCCGTAAAACTTCCTCGGTCCAATAGGTGTGAGGGTCCAGATTTCCGTAGAAATGATCCGTGGTCTTTAAAAATAAATAATCGGATTTTATATCAGGTTCCGTAAAAACACGCGACCAGCGAATGGGAAGATCTTGCTTTTTAACCACTGAGGAAAGCGCTTCAAAAAAAGGCAGATGATCATGCATATGGTGATGAATATCGACATGTGTGGGAAGCCGTTTAAAAAGTTTGACGAATTTCTGGAATTGAGCTTTGAACTCTTCGGCAATCTCTTTAACGGGAGGAAATTTTTTAGAAAGGTAATCCGCTTGTTTTTTAAACCTTCCGTCTTTTTGAAGAAGCGATTTAACGGCCGTTGCTTTTGCAACAGGCTCCCCTAGAGTAATATTCAGATGAAGGCCGATCCCGAGTTTTTTAGCTGCAAGGAGTTGCCGGACAATTTCAGGATTAACGGGCAAGTTCACCATGAAGGTCGTGCTGCTCACAACTCCCTTGTCATGAGCCTCCAAAATCGCCTCAGTGACCTTCGGGGTCAGATTACAGTCATCCGCATTAATGATCAAAACCCGTTCTTTCATAAAAAATCGCTCCTCCCTGCTCGTTTAGGGGATTATAGCAACGACCGTAGCAATTGCATACTCCCGTTCGTGAGCCAGAGATATTTCAAAACGTGTTTTCTTCGGGATATGCCAACGTTTGCAGACCGGATCCGACAAAAAAACATACGGCTTCCCGGACGCTTGTCGTTTAATTTCAATGTCCCGGAGCCGTTCTCCTTTTTTAATTTTCACTTTCAAAGCCTTTAAAACGGCCTCTTTGGCCGCCCAACGGGCTGCATAATGCTCCCATCTCATGCGCTTTGAACTGCAGTAAGCACGTTCTGCGGGTGTAAAAACACGGTCCAGGAAGGTCTTCCCCTTTTTAAGGGCGGCCTGTTCCATGCGTTTGACTTTGACCAGATCAATACCGTGCAGGATCTTCAAAGACATCTCTCCTTTTCTAAAAAAACGATAGTCCTGTGAAGATCTTTTTTCATGAGGAATGGAAAAACCAGTAGACTAAAAGGGCGATCACACCGGTTGAAATAATATAAAAATTATTGAACCTCCAGAAATTCCACAAACGCTGAAAAAAAGAAACGCTCGGTCCGGCTTTTTTCTTCTTCAGAAGAACATCATATTTAAGGTTTAGGACCTCTTCCTTGCGGAACCGGAGATAAACCCCGCCCACTTTATAAGCGTGAAGCGCCCCTTCGCGGATATATTTCTCAAGCTCCTGCTGCTCGACCTCGAGATAGTTCTTCACTTCATCCAAAGAAAGCATGTTGTTCATAGGGCAAATTCTTTCTGGCAAAAAAAAGAAAGGAGAATTTTAAAATTCTAACTTATTCAATATCGATCAAACGCGTGCCCGGTCCTGCTGCACCCATTGATCCACTTCGGATTTTGTAAAGATCCAGTTCCCGTTCTCAAAACGCGCGGGGATCTTTTTATTCTGCGCCCATTCTTCAACGACGCGGGCTTCGACTTCCAGATACTGGGCCACATCTTTCAGAGTCAAGAAAACGGTCGTTCCGTCATCGGAATAACCGACACCCTGCATGCTCACGTGCCCTTGGATCAAAGACCCTTCCGTAACGCTCAAACGCGGGGTCGTGATATTGCCTTTGATCGTCGCCGGGGTCAGGATCGACAAACTTTTAGATGCTACGATATCCCCGGTCACTTTGCCGGCGATCACGATATTGTCGCCCTGAATATTCGCATTTACTTTAGCATTCTCGCCGATCGTAAGATTTCCTCGGGTATCGAGTTTCCCTTCAAAACTACCGTTGATCCTTAAGTTAACGGGGTCTTTGAATGAAATCGTCCCCTGCATACTTGCATCAACATCAAGGATCTTTTCCTG
>CAYQTU010000089.1:6416-7321 GCA_964420575.1 uncultured bacterium | reverse complement strand
GGCATCATGCTTACATCGATACATCTCAAATCACCTCCTCTCTGACGAACTTAGAGGTCCGTCTTCGTCACCCGGACTTAAGATCGCTAAAAGAAGGTGGCAGTCGCCTGCCTTGCTTTATTGCTTAATTTTTCAACCGAACGGCATAACCGTTATCTAACAACCAGGTTATGACCTTTTTGTGAACTGACTCCTCAAACTTATCCCAAGCCGCCTTATCTTTCCTGCCAGGCAAAGAACCCTTCACTTTGGCTTCTGCATAATAATACTGGAACCAATCTCGCGCTTTTTTAACCCCACTCCATTCCGTTAGCGGAGGTGCGATTTTGAGAGTCATGCCAGCACGCTTTACAGTTAGCATCTCATCATCATGACATTTAAATCCAATCCCGTGCTTCCGAGCGAACGCATTGAAGTGTAAAAAATCATCGATTTTGTGAACCATCCGGACAATCTTGGCCACCTGCTGAAAAGGACTCTGCAAAATTGGCTTATGCAAGAGATTGTGGATTTTATCCTCTCCGGGCAACTGAGGATCGTAGTCGAAAATGGTCGGGTCGAATCGCTTCGGTTGTTTTCTGGAAATCTCATATAGCTTTACGATAGGAATTGTATTTGCTTTACCAAAATACTTGGTCCCCTGCTGCATCAAGTGAAGGGATAAAATATTGCTCACAGAATACTGGCGGTGTTTTCCGGCTGTACGTTCCGGCGTCACCACACCATCGCTCTCGTAATCACGCAACTTTTTTTCGGTGGTTTCTGGGTCTGAGTACAGACGAAGAATTTTAACAGCCTCAGAGATCGAATAAGTCGGCTCATCTGGTGGAATCTTATCCTTCTTCCTACGGTCCCAAGCCCAGTCAAAAATATCGTACTCCTTGCCTCTCTTCATATTACTCCTT
>CAYQTU010000089.1:0-6392 GCA_964420575.1 uncultured bacterium | reverse complement strand
AAATTATTTTAAAGGGGCAATTTTTAGCCTGTCGCTGGCGCAGAAAGAAAAGGCGGTTATTTCACTTCCACGATCTTCATGACCTCATCGCCGTAGTGGTTGATGACTTTGACGGCGATCTTGTCGGTCATTTCTTAAGATATTCGTTTCCTACGTTTTCAAATACAGCCCCATAATCCTTTTTGCTTAAAACAGTGTCGTAGAGACCAACGTCCTCACCTTCGTGTTTATTGATGCCCGTGTAACTAAGGCTGGCATCTTCGTACCGTTTGAATTTATAAACCGCATCGTTCATCAATGCGCTGTTAAACACATTAAGACTCACAAGCAGTTCGAAATCTTTTACGGTTAGTCCCGTAACTTTTTTGAATAGCCCCGGCTCGAGCTGAGTAATTACATCTTTGAGACAGCGTTCACGAAAATCGGTTAAATACATGAAAACCGGCACGCGGGTTGCAAATTTGATCAGCTTTTCCTGAATCTGTTTGCGTAAGCTTTTGTATTCTTTTTCCTCTTCGGTGAGCTCTTTTTTTTCTTTCGCGGAAAGCTCTTTGTCGTTGGCTTCTTTTTTAGCCTTTTTCACCGCTTCTGATTTGTTAATGATTGTCTCTATATCCTGATTTAAATTGCGAAAACCCTCGATGCTCATAAGGGCATCCATGGCGGCTTTGTTGTTCATCAAGCGCTGTAGGGTATTGTTATCCACATTGACCAGCAAGGCGCTTTCCCACCGACGCGCCAATAGCGTCGCCGTTGTCCCACTCATAGCCATTTCCAAAATACCAGCCGCATCAATTTGTTTCATTGAGCTGCCGTCATAAGCCAAAACAGGTAAAAACTTGATAAACTCCTCAACTTTTTTCTCAGGATTTGATTCATTAACATTAAGGCGGCAACTGTAATCAGCTATTTGCCGTAACGCTCGATCCGGAGCAAAATCAAAAACATAACATTCTTCCTTCATAATCTGTTCCTGATTCGGCGTAACGCTGTCAGGGTTTTTAATCGTCCAGGGAGATTGGACCCGAAACGCTGCCTGAAAATATGTTTCGGGACTAGAAGAGTTGCGCAATATAAGAATGCCAGACCACGGCTTAACAGTTACTCCCGTAGTCAATTTTCCGCATGAAAGAGTAATGGTTTTGGTTTTCAGAGGATCATCCATCGCTTCTTGCACCGGAGGCAACGCATTGACACCAATACCGGCTTTGCTTCCGGCAGCAACTACAACTTGGTAGTCGTGATAAAACTTGTTCTGTCTCTGGGCAAGAAGATGCTTCATGGCGTGACAAGCCGCTACACTCGGGAGAAACCACAATGTATGGGACAAAACATTCAACAACCTTACATCAGAAAATGGCATGGGCGGCTTTTTGGCACCCAGCTTGAGGTTATCAACCGTGGTCTCCAAAAAAGCTCCGCGGATCAAATCTAACCACTTTTGCACTTCGTCCTGATATTTGAATTTGGCCTTTTCGCCTTCTCCATCTGCAGAGAAGAAAATGTTCAAATCAAATTCGTTAAACTCTCCTTGCATTGCTATCTCACGTATTGCATCCGGCAACTGATACGTCAGGAGAACCATGCGCGGCAAACAAGCGTACGGATTATTTGCGCTTTTCCATTCTTGCTTTGCCTTCTGTTCATCAGAATATGTCCAGTTAAAGATCTGCTCTTCAATAAATTCGCCTGAAGCAATGGCTCTAAATGGTGTGCCAGAAAGATAGAGGTAGGCATCTGTTGTAATTGGGATAGTATCCTCATCAAAATCTTCGATCCCTACCCCTTCGCCGAACTCGATTTCTTTTTTACTTTCCGCTTCAAAAAGCTCTTTTGCATTCTCTCGCCAGGCACCGTAATGATATTCATCGAGAATAACGCAATCCCAATGCGTCGCATGGACCCATTCGTTTTTAGTCTTGATCCCCCCGGTACTTTTATTCTTCCCGAGATAATCCTGAAACGAACCAAAGCAAACAAACGGTTTGTTTCTATGGATTTGCCCGAAAGTCAGTCCGCCGGGTGAAATAAATTGCCACCCCTTAAAATCAATGTGGCTCTTAAGATCTGTCTCCCACGCGCTTTGCACTGCGGGCTTGAAGGTAAGAACCAATATCTTTCGCCATCCCATTTTCGCTGCTAACTGATAGGCGGCGAATGTCTTGCCGAATCGCATTTTGGCATTCCATAAAAAGTGAGGCGGTTTATCAGGCTTTTCTTTTCTGATGCTTTTAAAGTACGCTGCTGTCTTTTCCACCGCAGTGAGTTGCTCAGGCCTCATCTTAAAATCAAGAGAACGATCATCTTCGTTTGTTTGCCTCGATCGAACCGCGATCACTGCTGCCTTAACCTCATCCGCAGAACATTTAAACCATTCCCCATCCGGATTCTTTACCCCTTTAGCTCTTAAATAGCTGTGAACATCGTGATCAGAAAAAATGGTCCCGTCGTTACGCATGGCAGATTCTTCGACAATGATTTTGTAAGGCGCTTTGCCGGGACGACGCGTTGGGTACTGCTGAGCTACGCGCGTCTGAGCATCTACAGCGGTATAGCCGATCTTGAGCAAACCAGCATATTGAGGATTTGAGTCCTCATAAGCATAGATGGCAGGTTTTGTCTCGGGTCGTGGAGGAAAAAATTCTTTACTCATCTTTCATTTCCATTGGGCGCACCATGGACTCAATAAATGTAATTTCGTCTTTGGTTAGCCCATATTTTTTATACAGCTTTTCATCTGTCCAAGGTTTATCAAATGGCTGATTAGGAACGAGTGAATAAACCTTTTGCGGGGCATCTTGTGTGTTTTTTACAAGCAATACTAAAAACCTAAAAAAGCGCGTGCGAATATAGCTCATCACATTTTCACACTCATCCTTCGAAGAAAATGGCCCTACAACAAGATATGTTTCAGAACAGCATGTTTTGGGTTTGCCCAAAAATGGCTTTCCAGTAACCCAGTATGATTTAGCTATTCGCTCCCCATAGGCTCTTGAAAGATATACTTTGTATTTGTTGATCCAAGAAATGTTAACAGCAACATCTTCCTCCCGAATATGTGTAACGCCTGTACTACCATAAAGAAGAATGGAATCGCGAAATGGCTTGTCCTTACCCCTTGCATCTGTTGTCAACCCAAAGGGTTTCCTCGAACTAACATTTTTCGCAAAACTCCCTTCTTTTTTAGCAAGCACTTTGTGAAAAATCGGAACCGCTTCATTGTATCTAATAAATATATCTAATCCTTTTTCTAACAATGCGCGCTTCATTGTTGAAAGCTTGCCTTCTATGCATGTAGTAATTTCGCAAGACCCTGGATTGTCTCGATCCCATAAGAAATAACAAACTCCTCCGCTTAGGTCTACTCCGGGAAAGCACTCCGTAGAGTCAGGATAATCAAATATTTTTCGCACCTTTTTATCACTGAGCATCTCGCTTCTGAAAGCATCTAAGCCCTTCCCTCCCGCAAACCACCTTGAAGGAATGATCATAGTTAGAAAACGCGGATTGAGCTTTTTCGCCTGTTGAACAAATTCATGATAAATCGGTGAAGCGCTCGCCTTTGCTCCACCATCACTCAATTGGTATGGCGGATTGCCAATAATTACATCGAATTTCATTTTAAATATCTCCTCTGGTTTTTCGGTATGAATTAATTGGTAAGCATGTGTTTCAAGGTCTTCGCTGCGATCATATTGATCTTTGCTTGCCCCACAAAAAAAACATCTGCCGTCTTCCCATGTGTGCTTGATGCGACTGAAACGGATATTGCCCTGTTCATCAGAAAAAATTTCGCTTACAGAGTATTTTCCATTGGCTTTCTTAGAACAATACAGTGACCGGCGAGAAAGAAAGGCCGTAAGTTCAGTAATGGCTATACCAAAAAGCTGATTTTTGAAAATATGATCTGCTCTTTTTTGGCGATTTGGAATTTGCTTTTCGAGCCCCTCCATAAGCCGTCTTGCAATTTCTCGAAGAAAAACTCCTGATTTACAAACCGGATCAAGAAATTTGGTATTCTTGTCACTCCAGAGCTCTTTCGGTAAAAGATCCAGTATCTGATTGGCTAGCTGTGGCGGAGTAAAAACCTCGTCACTGCTTAAGCTGGCAAGGCAAGAAAGCACATCTGGGTTATAACCGCTATTTTTCCGCATCGGCGACCTTCAAAAAATGGATTAATGGATATTCTTTTACTGGCTCCGGGATAAAAACGTCTTCGCCTAGATCTGAAAACAACGGCAATTCTTTAACAGCCGCGTGGTCAAGTAAGCCATGAAAGGTAAAATCCCTTCGCTTGAGCATATTTCCATTAACAGGCGACCACTCTGAAAAAACGATGGGCTCCTTGTGTTTGTCAGCCGTTTTCAGATCAAGTGCATCGCCCCAAATAATGTTTCTGCTAAGGATGTATTTAACCGCGGTTTGGCATTCTTTCTTTATGGCATTTTTAAAAAGATTCGAATATTCCCGATCAAAAATTTCGAAAAGCCGTTTACGGCACTCCGCAACATTATCTTCAAGAATGTCGATACCGTAGATGCTGGATACAGCTAAAACCGCATATCGTTCATATTCCAATTGGCTCTTGCTATACCGTTCCCTGATGATGTGCAGTTTCCTTTCAAAAACTTCTGCCAAAAAATTCCCTGTACCGCAAGCAGGTTCTAAAAATCTGGATTCAATCCTCTCGGTCTCCTGTTTTACAAGATCAAGCATAGCGTTGACCTCTCGACGACCGGTCAGCACCTCACCGTGGTCGGCGACTCTCTTTCTTGAAACAACCTGCTTTTCCTGCTCCGTCGAATTCATTTAGTCGCTACCTCATCGCAATGCTTTAGGACGTTGCCGCCTGACCCATGCATCAACTTCCTTGATATCAAACCGCCATTGTCCACCAACTTTAGAAGCAGGCATCTTCCCCTTCTGGCAGAGTTTGTAAATCTTCTCCCGGGAAACCTGAAGATAATCAGCGATTTGTTCTATAGTAAGCCATTTGTCGGTCATTGGTATCCTTCCCCGCGGGGCTGCCGGCCGATTGTAGGCCATCATCCGGACTTCCAAAAGTTACCAAATTATACCAAGAATCAGGCTCGCCCACAAAACATTTGCCTATTGTCTGAAAGAAAGCATATCAGGTAAGACGACAGCGTCGTGACGTCTTATATAAACCTTTCTATTAACCTTGCTATATCAGCCCTGGTATGGATGTATAGGCCAGAGAGGTGATGCCATGAAAAAACAACCGCCAGACACCAGTAAGATCGAAGCTATGAGCGCCGGAGAACTGCATGCCGAATATGGAGCACTATTCCCCGGCCAAGCAGTTCCCAGTAATCCGAAATACCTGCAACGGGAGATCGCCCGCGAACACCAACGGCTCTTTTACGGAGACGGCTCCGAAGAGTTTAAAAGCAAGATCGATTCATTGATCGCTACTTACGATCCGGCAAACCGCTTTTCATTCAAAAGCCGTAAGCATGATCTTCGTAACGGTTCGAACCATGATTTCCGATTGCCGATGCCAGGTTCCGTTATTACCAAAATCTACAAAGGCCAAAAACTCGAGATCAAGGTCTTAGAGCGCGGCTTTGAGTATGACGGTAAGTTCTTCAAAAATCTCAGTACGATCGCCCAAACAGTCACAGGCGCGCACTGGAACGGCTATGCATTTTTCGGCTTCAAGGGACCGGGCAAGCTACAGCATAAAACCAATCCATCTTCTGCGGGAGACTCAAAACATGGAACAAAACAAGCAAGTCCAAGAAATTAACTGCGCTATCTACACTCGTAAGTCCACCAGCGACGGTCTGGAACAGGATTTTACGTCTCTTGACGCGCAGAGAGAGTCCGCGGAAAGCTATATCCAAAGCCAAAAGCATGCGGGATGGAAGGCGCTCGCCTTTCGATATGATGACGGCGGCTTCACAGGAGCTTCCACCGACCGTCCGGCCCTTCAAAGATTGCTTCAAGACATCCGTGACAAAAAAGTTAATTGCGTGGTCGTATATAAGGTAGACCGGTTGTCGCGTTCGCTTTCCGACTTCGTCAAACTTCTCCAGTTCTTTGAGGAGCAACAGATCACTTTCGTTTCCGTAACCCAACACTTCAACACCAATACTTCCATGGGCCGTTTGACCCTCAATATTCTTTTGTCGTTCGCCCAATTTGAACGCGAAATGATCAGTGAGCGCACTAAGGATAAAATGGGCGCGGCACGCAAAAAGGGCCGCTGGGTCGGCGGCAGAACACCCCTCGGCTACGATCTGGACCGGTTGAATAAAAAGCTGATCATTAATCCCAAAGAGGCAGAATTGGTCCGGGAGATATTCAGACTTTATTTTGAGAAAAAATCCTTTCTTAAGGTTACTTACGAGCTCAACGCAAAAGGATAC
>CAYQTU010000088.1:5963-7402 GCA_964420575.1 uncultured bacterium | reverse complement strand
TCCTTTTAGTGAAAGATGCCAGAACTTGTCCTCAAAGTTACAAACAAGCCCGTTTTTTTTGGAAAAGGATCAGCTCGAGGATCGTAGAGCTGGATCCTATAGGTCATGATGAATTTATGGCTCAGATCAGCCATTTACCGCATGCGGTTGCTGCCTGTCTCATGCATGTAGCCTCAAAACCAGCTCTCCGATTCGCCTCATCGGGTTTTCGCGATACGACAAGGATTGCAGCTTCTGCTTCTTCGGTGTGGCAGCCCATTTTTCATGCAAACCGGAGAGCATTGATGAAAGCCTTAAAACGTTTTGAAGCAATGCTTAAACAATTCAAAGCCGGCCTTCGATCCGGATCTCCCCAAAAGCTTATTCGATTTCTCGACCAAGCTCAAAAGAGCCGCCGAGAAATTTGATTTTCTAAAACCCTCTTCTGTGTTATACTTATTTCACTGTTTGCGTTAGCTTTTTCGAGCAGCCGTCGCAAGATGATTGCGAGGAGAAGTTGCTTTTAGCGCAAATAAGTCTATATCTCTCAAGGAGGAATTTCCTTTTATGCAATCCCAGTTTGCTGAACTATACGAAAAGTCTTTTCAGGACCTGCAGGTCGGTGAGGTCGTCAAAGGAACGATTATCGCGATCCGCAATAACAAAGAAGTCGTCGTCGACATCGGCTACAAAGCGGAAGGGGTTCTCAGCTTAGATGAGTTCCCGCAACCCGAGGCTTTGTCCGTCGGTTCCGAGGTTGAGGTCCTTTTTGAAGGTTTTGATGATGTCCAAGGCAGTGCGATCCTCTCAAAAAGAAAGGCTGATCGTCAGAAAACTTGGAATGAGATCCTCGTGAACGCGGAAGAAGGGGCTATCGTGGAAGGCCGTATCGCCCGTAAAGTCCGCGGAGGTTTTATGGTAGATATCGGGATGGAGGCTTTTTTGCCGGCATCTTTGGTGGATATCAAGCCCGTGCGCAATCAAGATGCTTTCTTAGGATTGGTCAGTAAATTTCTTGTCGTGAAAATTAATCATAAGCGTAAAAATGTTGTGGTCTCCCGTAAAGATTACCTCGAAAAAACTCGCAGTGAAGCTCGCCTGATCAAGATCAATGAATTGAAGGTCGGGCAAGTCGTGCGCGGCAAGGCCAAGAACATTACGGACTTTGGTGTTTTTCTTGATCTTGGAAGCCTGGACGGGCTTCTTCATATCACGGATATGAGCTGGGGACGTTTATCCCATCCCTCCGATTTGGTTAAATTAGGAGATGAGATCGATGTGGTTGTGATCGGGATCGATAAAGAGAAGCAGAAGATCTCGCTCGGGTTGAAACAAAAAAGCGAAGATCCTTGGGGCACAGTGGACCAGAAGTATTCGATTGGAAATCAGGTCCACGGCAGGGTCGTCAATATTCTTCCTTATGGCGCTTTTGTGGAATTGGAACCTGGGATCGAGGGCTT
>CAYQTU010000088.1:0-5953 GCA_964420575.1 uncultured bacterium | reverse complement strand
AGGGCTTGGTCCATATCAGCGAACTTTCTTGGACTAAACGGGTGAACCATCCCAGTGAAGTTCTGAAGATCGGCGATGAGTTGGACGTAGTGATCTTAAGCTTGGATAAAGAGAATAAGAAGATCTCTCTAGGGGCCAAGCAGACCCAGGAGAATCCTTGGACCACGGCTGCCAACAAATATCAGGTGGGGAATAAGATTCCCGGTGTTGTCCGTAATCTTACGGATTATGGGGCTTTTATCGAGCTTGAACCAGGTATTGATGGGCTGTTACACGTTTCGGATATTTCCTGGACCCATAAAGTAGCCAAACCTGCGGATGTCCTCAAAAAAGGGGATACGGTTGAAGTGATGGTTTTGGGCGTGGATTCTGAGGCCAAGAAGATCTCTCTAGGGATGAAGCAGCTTCAAGATGATCCTTGGACCGATTTGACCAAGGATTTCATGGCTGGCCTTGAGATCCATGGGAAAGTGACCAAGATCGTCAATTTTGGGCTTTTTGTCGAGCTTGAAAATGGATTAGAAGGATTGGTCCATGTTTCTGAGATTCCGGAAAATTCATCGAAGGATCTCAATAAAAATTATAAGGTCGGGGACTCCATCCGGTGCAGTATTCTGCATGTCGATCATGAAGGGCGGAAGATCGCTTTGACCTGTAAAACCGAAGCCATTTCGGGCGTTTAAGTACTCGAGTGCAAAGATCGTTGTCGCAACATCGTCGCGTAGTTGTTACGGGTTTGGGCGTTGTTTCCTCAATTGGCTTTGGAAAAGAAGCCTTCTGGCAATCCCTTTGCCAGGGCAAAAGCGGTGTTTCCCGAATCAGCTCGTTCGACACGACCCCTTTTACGACCCACTTTGCCGGGGAGATCAAGAATTTTGACCCTTCGGCGTATATCCTTCCCAAAAAACTTAAACGTATGGACCGTACATCGCAGCTTGCGGTCGTTGCGTCCAAAATGGCCGTCCAGGATGCCGGGCTTGATTTTCAGCAGAATGGAAATCGTGAACGCACCGGCGTCATCATCGGGACCGCGCTTGCAGGCGTCGGTTATATTCTCGAGCAGCATACGGCCTTGATGCAAAAAGGTCCCATGCGCATTAACCCTTTTACGGCACTTGCCTCTTTCCCCGATGCTTGTGCGGGAAATGTCTCTATCGAACTGGGAGTGACTGGACCCAGTTTTTCCATTGCGACCGCCTGTTCGTCAGCTTCGGATGCGTGCGGGTATGCTTTTGATGCGATCCGCGAAGGGACTTTGGATTTTTTAATCATGGGAGGAGCCGAAGCCTCGATCTTTCCGGGGATTTTAGCTTCATTTTGCGTGGCGCGTGCCTTATCAACGCGGAACGATCAACCTGAAAAGGCTTCTCGCCCTTTCAGTATGGACCGGGACGGTTTTGTGCTTGGTGAAGGTGCCGGCATGCTGGTGCTTGAAGAGTATGAGCATGCTAAAAAGCGGGGCGCACATATTTATGGGGAGATCTTAGGGCATGGGATGACTTGCGATGCCTACCATATGACTGCACCGGAGCCGGAAGGAAAGGAAGCTGCTCGCGCCATGGAGCTTGCTCTTAAAAGTTCTGGGGTTAACATTGATGATATTGACTACATCAATGCCCACGGCACTTCTACGCCGCTGAACGATAAAACTGAGACGCTGATCATTAAAAAAGTATTTGGTCCGAAAGCCTATCAGGTTCCCATCAGCTCCGCGAAATCCATGATCGGGCACTTGATCGGGGCCGCTGGAAGCGTAGAGCTGATCGCGACATTATTGGCCATGGAACATCAAATAATCCCGCCTACGATCAACTATATAACCAAAGATCCTGAGTGCGATCTGGATTATGTTCCTAATGAAGCGCGAAAAGCCAAGATCCGGATCGCGATGAAAAATTCGTTTGGTTTCGGCGGGAAGAACTCCATTCTAATCCTCAAAAAAGTTTAAGACCCGAAATTTCGGCGGGATCTACTTCAAAAAGCTTTATTCTGCAAACTCTTCTTCAACTTCTGAGCCTGTTCCGGCCACGGTGCGGTTTTTACGGTGAGAGAGTGTTTCGACAGCAGAGCTATCAAGGATGCCTCGTTTGGAATTTTCGATAAAAGCAACAAAATGCAGGACTTCTTGACTCGTGAGTTTCTTTTTAATAGCCTCGAGCGCCTGACTCACGTTCAATCCCGAACGGTAAAGTAATTTATAAGCTTCTTTGATCTCAGCCCGGACCGAAGGGGTGATGCCTGCCCGTCTTAATCCGACCACATTAATTCCCTGGGCAACGGCGGGACGGCCTCCGCAAATAACATAAGGGGGGATATCCTTATTAATGGCGGAAAGAGCACTGACCATGGCCAGAGTTCCGATACGGGTGAATTGATGAAATCCGGTCATCCCGGAAAGAAACGCACGATCTTCGACTTCGCAATGTCCGGTCAATGAGGCTTGATTGACCATAATGATATTGTTCCCAAGTTTACAGTTGTGAGCGATATGACAATAAGCCATGATAAAGTTTGAATCCCCAAGAATCGTAGAAGTGCCTTCTTTTGTCCCGCGGTGGATCGTGACAAATTCCCGGATCTGATTATTATTGCCGATCTTAGTAAATGTCGGTTGATCTTGATAAGCAAGGTCTTGTGGCGTATGGCCGATGACCGCATTCATGTGGAATACATTATAATTGCCGATCTCTGTACCCCGGGCAATGTAGGCGCCGGCAAGGAATTGATTATGTGAGCCGATCTTAACACCGTCTTCGACAATGACGCCTGGACCGACGATATTACTGACCCCCATCTCAACATTTTTTACGATAATGGCTGTAGGATGAATCTGAGACATGGGCGGCATTATATCATAAAAGCCAATAGGACAATCTCGATTTTCGCTTTCTTCCCTAAGCGCCTGTTTTAGCTGCCCATGGAATAGAAACCGTCCATTTAGAGAGTTTGAATGACAAAGTAAGCTCTTAATGAATTCGAATGCTATAAATTGCTATAAGAGATATCAGATAATAGTGATATTTCATAACTCGTTATAACATTTAATGTTGCAAACTTTTTTTTAGTTCTTGCTCTTGAAAAAAAGGGGGTCGTGAGGTATAGTTTCCACGACTTTTTTAAAACTTATAAAATATTGAAGAAAATTGGCTTCTTTCTCAAAAAGCAATGCTGCAAAAAAAAATCTGAAATAAAAATGGGGCCCATGAAAAACAATCAGAAAGAAAGTGTTTCAAGTTCTTTTTTCAGTAAAAAAAGTCGATCGGCAATCGCGCTTTTTACGGTAGTTGCTTTTTTTGCGACAAATATTTTTTGGTCGCCCGGGGTTTCTGCAGCTCCGGAAATCTCTCTTCCTTATCAATACCAGCTCGATCAGAGCCTCCGTTTTTCCATACCTCAAGAATTAGGTGCTATTGATTATTTTAAGACAGGAAAAGGCCCAACGCTTATCCATCTTCAGACCGCCCACGGCCATTATCAAGCTCAAAAACAGATCCAAGCCCTTCTTCATTATTTAGATCGAAACTACGGTATCAAGACCTTGCTGATCGAAGGGAGCGCTTTTAAGCTCCAGCCCGAGATCCTTAGATTTTTCCCTAAAAACATGGATCTGACCATGAAGGTCGCCGATGAGCTGACCCGCCGCGCGATCGCAAAAGGGCCCGAGCTTTATCTCTTAGAAACCCAAGGGTCCCAGGCTTATGGCATTGAAAAGATCGATGATTATCGTACGAATCGTGATGCCTTTGTGGATGTTCTGACCCAGCAGAAAAAGACGGAAAATTTCCTGAAAGATATGAATATCGGCATTGAGCGTCTTTCCAGCCCGTATCTGAATTCGGGTCTGAAACTTTTTTTAAAGCGTTTGGAGGCTTTTGAACAAGGACAAGTTCCTTTTGAGGATTGGATCACTTTTTTGAAAGGCGAGGCCGCAAAGCATTTGGAAATGGATCTGGAAGATGCGGGCTATCAGATCGACTGGCCGATGCTCGTCCGTATCTATAAGATCAAAGAGATTTCCAGGCAGATCGATCAGCAAGCCTTTCTTAAAGAAAAAGATCCGTTCTTGAAAGCCATTCGCGGTATCCCCCAAACGACTTATAAAGAGATCGAACAACTTCTTAATACCCATTCTTTAAACCGACAACTTCCGGATCCCGAGACCAGCCTTCTTTTTGAAGATATGGTCCGTTCACTTCCAAGGAATTTTAATTACAATGCTTTTCCGAATGTCCGGCGTTTTGTCGGTTTTCTGCTCTTGCAAAGCGAAATCAAAGCCGAACTTCTGATTCGGGAAACCGAAAAACTAGTAGAAGTCATTTCCGGAAAACTGGCCCAGACCCAAGAGGAAAAAACGCTTCTCGGTCTTTTCAAGGATTATCGCCTTCTTCAAAAACTGTTCAACCTTGAGCTTTTACCTTCGGATTATGAAGTTCTCTTGACCCGTCAAAATGAGATCCGGCCCAGTACGATCGCGAAACGTTTTATGGCCCTGAATGGAGCTAAACGGGTCCGGGACATGGTTTTTAAGCATATCGAAGACCTCGATGCTCTTTTTGATATGGCCATGAAATTCTATCAAGGCGTGAAAAGCCGTGATCAGGCTATGGAAGAGCGTATTGAAGCCCGGCTTAAAGAAACAGGGGCTACCAAGGTTGCGGTAATTACGGGAGGGTTCCATGCTGAACCATTCCGTCAATATTTCACGGCAAAAGGTTATACCTATGCGTTGATCTCTCCAAAACTCAACGGCGCTGATCAAAAAGGGAAACAAGCTTATGTTGAGGCCATGTTGGGATGTTCACTCCATCCGCTTCGGAAAGCCACTCTTGAAAATGTTTCTCCTATGGATCCTGAAGTTCTGAATCCAAATAATACCTATGATCTTTCACAAACGGACTATGTCGAAAATTTTGTCGATGCAATTGATGCCGTAAAACCTACAGTTGTTCGAACGGAACAATCCCAATTAGATAGGCTGAGTCATCAGTTCGTTCAAACTTATACCGAAAGCGGAACAACAGTTACTGCAACGGTCATCCGTCCTGAATCCAAGGAGCGTCCGGAAACAGACGAGGAATATTTTAGGACTTGGCCTGCAGAGCGCCTCCGACGCGTCGGGGTTGAACATGATGAGATCCTGCGCTTGCTCAAACATAAGCCGGGGATGTATGAAAGAATGTTGGGATGGAAGAATCTCCAGCATTTTTACAATGACCACGCTAAATTTTTAATGAAGGATATGTTTTTGAATGATGACCCTAAGTATGAGTACTCGCGCAAGTTTTTCAAGATCTATCTCAGTCTCAATCTTAATATAACGGGTTTATGGGCTCATCCTGATATTACCCCGAATGATTTTTCGGATTGGGCGTGGGTTTTGGCTTATGGAATAAATCGCCATCCCGGACCGTTTGTTCTTCCGTTCAAAATTACAAATAATGAAACGCTGGACCTGTTCCCCCCATTTCGCGACTTAACCACCCCTCAGCAAACAGGAGAATATATTGCCCGTTTTATCGCTGAGGTAACAAAAAGAATCAGAAATATGCCCGAACCCGAAGCGAGAAAAGAAGCAGACTTTTTGTTTGACCGAAGAGGTTTTTTAGATCCCGCTAAAGGATTGGGAGCTCGTGATCACGCGTTTGAGACACTTGCAAAATTGAAAACCTCAGATGAAATAGCGTATTTCCTCGGAGAACAGATTTATGCTAGCGTTGCCCATGCCCCTCACATAGATCAAGCGAGGAGTTCGGTTCGCCGTGTCTTTGATCATCTTGAATTTGGTCATGCTGAATTTGAAGAAACTGCCGCGGCTGCTGCGCAAAAAAGCCAAGACCAAGAATATATTGCACCAGCTCAACCTTCAACTCCGGCCCCAGCCACGGCTTCAACTCCCGCTCCGGCTCCGACACCTGTGCAAGCTCCAGCTTCAACTCCCGCTCCGGCTCCGACA
>CAYQTU010000087.1:0-7475 GCA_964420575.1 uncultured bacterium | reverse complement strand
GCTAATATTTCTGTTAATTCTTTCTTCATAATTTTAGTTTTCTTATCAACCGGACGCCCCGCCAAAAAGCGCGGCGGGTTAGCTCCCCTGTTTTTTAAATCGGTTCATAATTTTATTGCCGAAAACAGCATAGCCAAGGCTCGGCAGGCCGAAGATCACAAAAGCACGGGCCGCGTTCGGGACCGAGGTCGCGGACCTTGCCCCTTCCGGATAAAGCGTTTGCTCCTGCGTTCCTTTATAGATCATATCGCCCAAATAAAAAGCACATATTAAAAAGAGCATCGCGGCGAGGGTGCGCGCGGCCCAATTGAATTTTTGCGCGTCATAGATCATCAGCAAAAGAACCAGGCAGAAAATGACGAGCGCTGCCGCACCCGCGATATTCTTCAGGTCCCACGCATGTGCGGTATAGAACGGCAGCGCCGCGATCAGGGTCAGGACCGGTAGCATGATCCAAAAGAACAGGTGCTTCCCTTTCCCAAGTTCTGCCATCAGGTCTTCACTCCCGCGGTTTTTGCCGCACAAGACCCTTTATTATGGCTCGACGCAGAAAAAAATAAAAGCGGTATTAGATAAGGCGCATACCAAAGGATATGGTGTGCATGGTAGATCTTGGTGAAAAACATGAAAAGGAGCAGGGCCATACAGGCCTCCCGGTAAAAATCCATACTGGTCCGGATCTTTTGGAAACGTAGCGCAAAAAAAGCCAGGACCGCTCCGAACTGGAGCGGCATGAAATAGCGATGGAACAAAGCGCATTGGATCGACATCCGGCTCTCCCAAACCTCGATCGGCCGGACCCCTTCCCAGCTCATGTCATGGCAAAAAGCCTGCGCATCCCAGAGAAGGAACGGCAGAAAAAGCACCGCAAGGATCACGGCAACGATCCCTAATCCCCACGCGATCACACCGAATTTTTTCTGGTTGAAAAGAAGGATCAGGGCCGAGACCAGAAAAATGCCGGGGACCCATTTTGACGCTACGGATAGCGCAAAACACGCGAACGAAAGATAGCCTCTCTGCCGGAGTAAAAAATAAACAGCGGCAAGCGCAAGAAGGAGCGGCACGGTATCGTTCACGCCCCGGGCCAGATCTTCAAAGATCGCGGTCGGGAAAAAAGCGTAGGCTAAAGACGCCAGGCGTGCGGCATTTTTCCCGAGAAGCTCTTTCGTCACAAGATAGATAAGGAAAATGATCCCCAGACCGTTCAGGAAATTCACCAGATACAGCGAAAGGTCGGACTCGATCCCCAGAAAAAAGACGGACGGCAGGTAATACAGGAACATGAACGGCGGATACATGTAATTCTGCTGGTGGATCGTCCAGTCATGCCAGGTCACGGGGATCTCCGGCGCGGCATAAGGATTGACCGACTGCAGAAGATGATAGGCCGCATTCGTCGTTGAAAGCCCGACATCCACAGTCGGCCAGCGGTCCGCCAGGAACATTACGACCAGTCCGCGGAGCACGATCGCCACGGCAAGCAAGATAAGCCAAGAAGTTCTCGGGATCATGGGACCGTCCGGAACAGGGTCCTGCGCTTTGGGGCCGCGGACCCAGAAAAAAATGAAAAAATAAAGGACCGGAAAGAACAGGAACGCGAGCCTAAGCGCCGGGAATTTCTGCCCGAGCGAATGAGAGAGCGGGATCACAATGATCAGAAGGCAAAGGCCAGTGAACTGAAACCTATCGAACGGGAAATATTTGAGATAAAGAAAACCAATGACCGTGATCGCCAGGATCACAAAGAAAAAAAGCGGAAACGTGTCATGGTCAAGGATCCGGACCTGAGGGCTCAAAAAACAGAGCGCGATATTGATGGGCCACAGGAGCCAGAGTTTTTTCGGGCTTCCGGTTTTCATCGCTTCATCGTCTCCAAAAGAAGCGCGAGGGTCTTCCAGTAACGGCGGAAAAGATCCGGATTTCTTAAAAGATTCATGAACTTCTTCCCCAGAAAACTCGGCCGCAGATAAAACCTCCGGTGCGCCGTCCGGTAGATGCGGACCAGTTCTTCTTTGGTGAAACCTTCCGCGACATAAGGCGGATCGAACGAACCGTTCGGGCTGAATTGGGTCCAATCGTGGAACTTAAGCTGGTCTTTCACTTCTTCGTAGAGCACGGTATTCGGATAAGGGGTCACGATCCCGAAGACCGCGATGTCAAGGTCCAGGCTGAGCGCCAGGCGGATCGTCTGCTCGACTTCTTCTTGGGTCTCATGAGGGAATCCAAACATGAAAAATCCTTTGGCCTCGATCCCGGTTTTGCGGGTCAGGTCGATGGTCTTCCGCGCCAGCTCATAATTGACGCCTTTCTTAATATATTTTTGCATACGCGGGCTGGCCACTTCGATCCCGTAGCCGATCTGCCGGCATCCGGCTTGTCTCATCAGACGGAGCATGGGTTGATCCAGCGGCTCAAAGCGGGACTGGCAGCTCCAGGCGAATTGCACGCCTTCGCTCAAGATCAGCTGACAGAACGTTTCAAGGCGTTTTTTATCGAAGGTGAAAAGATCGTCATAAAAAAAGATGTTCCGCACCCCGTAGCGTTCCATTAAAAGCTTAACCTCTCCGAGCACATTGGCCGCGCTCCGACCCCGGAAGCGGTTGCCGAACACTGTTTTGTCGCAAAAAATGCAGTTGTAACAGCAGCCCCGGCTCGTGATCACATTGGCGGCGAGCCCGCTGACATATTGAGCGGCCGGTGAGATATTGTACTTTTTCAAGTCCACCAGTTCCCAGGCCGGATAAGGCAGGCGATCGAGATCCGGGATCAATGCCCGCGGCGGGGTCCGGACGATCTCTCCGTTCTTTTGAAAAATAAGGCCGCAGACTTTCGAAGGATCGCCCCCTTGACGGATCGCTTCCATAAGCTCGACCAGGGTCTCTTCGCCTTCCCCGATAACGCTGTAATCCACTAACGGACATTCTTTAAAAACATCCTCCCCCAAAGCCGAGGAATGTGGTCCGCCGACGATCACGATCGTTTCGGGCCGATGCTTTTTCGCCCATCGCACCATTTGAATGATCATCGGCCATTCAGTGATCACGGTCGAAAAAGCCAGGATCCTGACCTTGTTCTTGGCAAAAAAAGATTCGAGGGAACTTTCGGTCAGATCTCCGAGGGAAAAATCGATCATGGAGACCGGATAGCCGTTGTTTTTCAGGACCGCACCGATATAAAGCAATCCGATCTTCGGCAACGAATGCTGCAGCCGGGAATGCAGGAGCGTTTCTTTGTCCATGTGGGACGCGGCACTGATCAACAGGACTTCTTCTTTGGAACTCATGACCGGAGCTTGGCCTTATCGCGGTCTGGGTCCTGGATCTGGCAGAGGGCCCCAAAAATAATATCGTCGAACTTATGTTCGCTATAGTTCGAATAATCGAACAGCTTGTAGATGAAATAGGCCTCCTGCAGGTTCTTGCGGCAATATTTCCGGTAATAATTCTCTTTCGCGATCACGACTTCCACGATCCCGGGAAGACTGTTCGAATCCTGGCCGATCTTGATACACATTTCCAATTTTCGTTCTGCGTTCTTTTTCCGCGGGAGGAATTGCTTAAAATCCACACGGCACCTGGAATTCTCGAGGATGTCCCCTTTGCAAGCTTTTTCCGCATCAAGCGGGATATTGTTCATCGTGACCCTCGGCGGGAATTCCCAGGTCGTTGAAACATGGTTCAAAAACAAATAGCGGTAGGAATCGTCCGGGAGCGTGACCGTCGTGCAGGCGGTATTGAAATGTTCGGCGATCTGGAAAAGCGGCAGATCCTTGACCGCCAAAGGCTCTTCATCCCCGTTCCGGTAAAGACGCCAGTTTTTTTTAGGGATAAGAACAGAATCCGAAACAGAGCGGTTCCCTGCCGCAAGGATCACTCCGACCGGAGAAGGATAACAAACCGTGGGCAGTGTAGGGATGAACGGAAAAGATTCAAGATTGATCAGCACGGTCGCCGCAACAAAAAAGGCCGCCATCCCTTTGGGGACGATCGAGGGATGCGCCAGCAATCCCTGAATATACGCACAGGAGATCAGGATCAAAAAGATCAGCATGGGAAAATACCGGCGGTTCCAGGTAGGCTCCCCCATGATCCAAATAGAAAGAAGGTAGAACAAAAACCCGACGATATAAAGAGCGAAAAGCGTTTTTTTCGTCCTGGGATCCATGCGCAGGAACGGAAAAAAGAAAACAAGAAGGATCAGGAATCCGAGGTCCGCTAGCGTGACCAGATCCGCGAACCGGGCGACAAAATGGTCCACGCAGCGCTGGACAAAAGCACTAAAGGTGAATGTGTAAGGACCGCCGAAGACCAGCACCTTATTCTCAAAATAGAACATGAGAAAGGTCAATAACGCTACCAGAATAGCCGCCGAAGAGATCCCGAAAAAATACCAGAACTTTTTGCGGGAGAGCGTGAACCGGTATTTCAAAAAATAGACCAGAAGGAAGCCCGGGAGCAGAAAGACCCCGAGGAACCGGCTGAGCAAAAGAAGGCCGAAGGCGATCGAGAACTTCAAGAAAGCCCGGTCGCTATTTTCAAAATAAATCTCCAAAAAATAATAAAGGGTCAGGATCAAAAAGAAATTAAAGGTCGCTTCGCTGAACCCGGTCGTTGCGAAATAGAGTGTCAGGCGCGAGAAGAAAAAGATCAGCACTCCGAGATAAGCCGCCGCGGCGTGGACGTACCTTCGCAACAATAAAAAGATGAGCGCTGCCGTTCCGGCGCTCGCTAAAGCAGAGGTCAGTCTTAAAAAGAAGATCGAAGTCTCCCCGGTCATGAGCCACGACGGGAAGGCCAGAACCGTTGCCGCTGCCATCTGTGTCAGGTTGTAGGTATACGGCAGGAGGAGATGATCGCGAAGCAGATAAATAAGCTGGCTATAAAAATAAAATTCGTCGTCAAAGATCGGCAGGTCTTTTTTCAAGATCCAGAAGACATAGAAGAGTAAAGAGGACAGGAAAATGAAAACGGGGAAAAAAGCGTTAATTTTTTCTAAAACGGAATGAAGCGCTTTTTTCATAGACCAGTAAATCCCCGTAAAGAAAGATCTTATAATTTCGGTTTCTTTTTATAGATGCCGGCTTCTTGTTCGAAGGCGTAAGCCGTACGGAAAAGGGTTTCTTCCTCAAAAGGCCGCGCCATCAATTGCAACCCGATGGGAAGCCCTTTCGAAGTGAACCCGCACGGCACGGATATCGCCGGGATACCGGCCAAGTTCGCCGGGATCGTAAAAATATCGGAAAGATACATCGCGATCGGGTCCGAGGTTTTTTCGCCGATCTTGAACGCCGCGGTCGGTGAGGTCGGCGAAAGGATCGCGTCTACTTCTTTGAACGCTTTTTCAAAATCCTGACGGATCAGCGTCCGGACCTTCTGCCCTTTCAGGTAATAGGCCTCATAATAACCGGCCGAAAGCACGAAAGTGCCGAGCAGGATGCGCCGTTTGGCTTCCTGGCCGAACCCCTGGTCGCGGGTCTCATAATACATTTCGCGCAGATCTTTCGTGGGAACGCGTAAGCCGTATTCGACACCGTCAAATCGTCCGAGGTTCGAGCTCGCCTCGGCCACGGCTACTATATAGTAAACCGCCACGGAATATTCCGTGTGAGGAAGGCTGATCGTTTTGATCTCAGCCCCGAGTTTCTTATAAGTCTCCGCAGCCTGTCGTACGCTTTTTTCGATCTCCGGGTCGATCCCTTCGATGAAATATTCCTTCGGAAGCCCGATCCTGAGCCCTTTTACATCGCGCTTCAAGGCTTGCGTGAAATCCGGGACTTTGACCGGAGCGGAAGTGGAATCCTTCGGATCGTGACCGCTGATCACGTTCATTAAAAGAGCGGCATCTTCCACGGTTTTGGTGATGGGCCCGATCTGATCAAAGCTGGAACCAAAAGCGATCAATCCGTAACGCGAGACGCGGCCGTAAGTGGGTTTTAATCCGACCACGCCGCAAAGCGCGGCCGGCTGCCGGATCGAACCGCCTGTATCGCTCCCGAGCGCCGCCAAGGTCATATCCGCCGCAACCGATGCCGCAGACCCGCCGCTTGAACCGCCCGGCACACGTTCCGGGTCCCAGGGATTCCGGCACGGCCCGAAAGCCGAAGTTTCACATGAAGAACCGAACGCGAATTCATCCATATTGCACTGACTGAAGAGCGTCGCTCCCGCTGCTTTTAATTTTTCGGTCACGGTCGCATCATAAGGAGGGACATGTTTCTGAAGGATCTTCGAAGCGCAGGTCACTTCCCGGCCGTCGATACAGATATTGTCTTTGATGGAGACCGGAACACCGTAAAGCGGTGCCCCTTTCCCGTTCTCCATTTTAGAGGGATCAAAACGGAGGAAGGCGTTCAGTTTAGGGTTCAAGGCTTGTGCCCGTTTAGAAAAGGCCTCAAGGATCGGTTGTGCACCGTCTTTTTTTGCGATCCCGGCAGCTTCTTTTAGCGTAAGAGAACAGAGGTCCGTCACGTTCAATCTTTCTGTACGATCTTAGGGACTTTGAAGAAGTCGCCGTCCCGGTGCGGGGCATGGTTTAAAGCTTTTCCGGCAGCATTTGAAGGCACGACCGCATCTTTCCGGTAAACGTTCTCGAGGTCCAGGACATGGCTGGTGGGTTCGACATGGTCCGTCGCCACCGAGTTCAGGTTCTGGATGTAACCCAAAATGGCTCCAAGGTCCTTCTCGAGCTTTTTTTTCTCCTCGGATTTCAAATTAAGACGGGCTAATTCGGCCACTTTATCGATCTGGAATTCCATGCGCATCCTCCAAAGACTCAGAAATTAGCATGAACCCCGTCAGGTGTCAAATACACATCCAAAAATGGCGGGCGTTAAACAAACCTTCAAAATGCCGTTAATCAAAGTGTTGAAATCTTTTCGGAGGAATGAATGCGCAAGATCCTTTTCGGAGTGATCCTCGGACTTATGCTTTGCGGACCGGCACGGGCGGAACAAGCCCAAAACTCAGTTCCCAAAGAAGCTACTCTGCCGTTGGCCGGGAATCCCCAGAAGATCTCCCAGGAATCTTGGAAAGAGCCGGAGATCACAGAAGCGGAATACACGGACCCGAAGAACCTTCAGGCGTATCAGAATTATTTCACCACGGTAAGCGGGATCAAACTCCCCTACCGGGAATGGCTGAAGGAAAGAAAGACACGTGCTTCCAAGACCCCAACACCGCCTCCAAAGAAAGACTCAAAAGAAAAGACCGCCCTTCCGAAAATGATCTATCTTTAAAGGTCAGCTTTTCGGGCAACAGCTTTTCACACCCATCTTGGCCAGGATTTTTTCGGCAAGACACCAGTTCGTGAATGCGGATTGGATCAGGTTCACCCCCACAAGCGCCGTCCAGATAAGCCACCAAGGGCTAACCCAGACCGCCAGCGCGAGGCTGATCAGAATGAAAGAACCTGCGATGATGCGGATATATTTTTCGATCGTCATAAAAACCTCCGTTTAAGATTTCTTTTCGTTC
>CAYQTU010000086.1:0-7566 GCA_964420575.1 uncultured bacterium | reverse complement strand
GCATACATGTTCGTCGGCCCGGCTTTCGCAAAGTCCGCGATCCGGATCACGATCGGATCGGCGATCGCATGCCATACCGAAAGTAAACTGATCAATACAAAAGCTGCTGCGGTTTTCCGGGATTCAGGACGGATCTGCGCACCTGTTTCCGAGGGTGTGGTAACTTTTTCCGGAGCAACTTCAGGACCGGCGGGGAGATTTTGAAGATGACTGATATGATCCGCATATTTTGAATTAATGACCGGGATAGCAATAAAACCTTTTTCATCCATCAGATATTCATTATGAAATCGAACAAGCGCAACATTCTCAGCCGGATAGTATTCCAACCGAGCCCCATTTTCTTTCGCAACCGCCGTATTATTGAAGAACTCGAAATCCTTTGCATCAACGGTCCCGGCGATCCGAGTATAACGATCGATCAAATGTTCCAGTTTCTTTTCAACATCAACGCCCTGAGCCCTCAGCGTCTGCCAATCCTGAAGCAACGACACGATTTCGATCGTGCCAATATCAAAAAGCGTCGGCCCGTTTTGCAGCATTCCCTGTTTATATAAAGCTTCATCACTTTTTTGAGTTAGTCGCGGAGTCAAGATCCCGTAACTAATATCATTTGCCCGGAAGAGATCGCTCAAACCTTCGGTATGGAACCCCCCGGTGACCAAGATGGCTTTGTCAATATTGCGGGTCATCATCTCAGATTGTATTTTCTGATAAAAAACACCCTCGCGTTGCCGAGCCAGGTCATAAAATTTGACCGCCGTCCTCAAGAGTCCGGTCAGCTTCATTTTAAATTCAGGACGCATCACTTCTTGTTTTACAGCTTTTTTTCCTCCTTGCGCCGCGGTCGTCGCATCTTGAAGCCGAGTGACCATCATGTTGATGTCAAGCATCGACATACGCTCATTGGCTTGCTGCCAATCCCCACGGCTTAATTCGAGGTTCAACAATTTCCGCAAAAGTTCAGCGTCACGATAGAGGCTTAAAATAGCTTGTTGTTTAGGGTTCTCTGCCAGAGTGTCCAGCATTTTTTGGAACAGGAACTCGATCTCGGCAAAAAGCCCCTTAGGATCCAACTCGTCCTTTAAGACCAGATAACCGGCATATAGACTGAAGGCAGGGTAATCGCTAAACTTAAACCCTTTAGGCCCAGCCTCATCCACTAACCGTTCCAGCAAGAATCGCGGAACCACATCGGCATCGGAAGCCACTGTGCTGCTGCGGCGAATATTGATCGCGCTGTCCTGGAAGCGCTCGACGGCCTGCAAAAGTTTTCCGGAGGCCTTCTTTTCCTTGAGAAATTTAACCAAAAGCGCCTTTTCTTTGAGGGCCTGGTCCCGTTGGATATCTTTTTCCATCGCTTGGATGACTAAAAGACGTGAGATCTGCGGCCACCCGACTTGAGCAAAAAGGCTTTCAAGGTCAATATCCAGGATCATCTTAGCCTTCCCGACCAAGGTCTTGACATAAGGCAAGAAATCCCGCCGGCCAGTTTCGAATTTTTTCCAATCCGCCAGAAGCTCACGCATCTCCGGATCCAGAGCGCTCGAGGAAAGCTTTTCAAGCCTTGCATCAAAACCGTTCAAAAATCGAGATACATCCGATTCCGATGCAAAAAGCTGCTGCAGGGCCTGATAATTTTCACGATAAAGCGCCGCATCTTCGATCCCAAAACCTTCAAAATCCTTCTCCGCTTCAAGCAGATAAAGCTCAGCTCCCGTAACAACACCGTCCCGGGCCAATTGATCCGACAGTTTAATGTTCCGTTCTTTGTCCGGGAATAAACGTAAATAATCCGGGTTAAGTTTTTCAGCCGCACCTTCAACAAAGACCGTCTTAAAGGCGTAGTGCTTGGTGAGATAATCCAAAAGCTGTTTAATCTTGATCTGCGCGTCATAATTCGCGTGGGCATTTTGGATATGAAGGATGAATTTGGAATCGATTGAAGTCGGAGCTTCATAAATCTCATCTATGACCGCTAATTCGGAAGGTATGTCGATCTGGAGAAAAGAGGGCGTCTCACGGTTCCCGAGCATTTCAATACTGCCCACCGGAGCACCCCAAGTGCTTTGTGTGGTCAAAAAGCTTATTAAGGTAACTAGCGCTATTACCCGAATCGCTTTTCTCATCACGTTCCTCTCCTCTTTATTTAGCCTTTTTTAGTCAAAATTTTATGCACATAATTTAAGACTTTATTAAAACATAAATAAATATGAGAAAATGTACCACAAAAAACTTGGCTTTTCAATAGCTCCAGGAAAGGATTGACAGAGGCATCCCGCCAAAGACATTTTATGCAACCTATTTAAATATAAGTAGTTATCGTACATTGGGTGCCGTCCCCTTCCCCAGAAAGTCAAAAATCTATTAATTTCCCAAAAATTCTATGCCTAATCCCAACTGCTCCTTACGAAGCTCTTTCCGACAAATCCTGCCCATTAATTGATACTCCTCCGGAAAGTTGGCGCTTGGGAAAATATGGATCTCGACTTTCAAATCATTTATTGGATCAAGAGCATCGATCTTCTGAGCATTATCCAAATCCAAATACTCAGCAAAAAGCCCGCCTTCGCTGATATTTGTCGCGATCGCCTTAGTCTGGATCACTTCACCTGTAGCGGATGTGATCTTAAGTTCTAAGGGAATCGCCACATGCATGCGATGACTTCGGCGCTGTTCGACTTTATACCCGATCGATTCCTGAGGGTTTTTCACACCCTTGGCAAGAATGCGTTTCGCGGGTTCTTTATCGAACAGAAAGGGCCCGAAACTTTCCGCAACCTCTTTTTCGTCCACACAAACATCGACTTTTCCCGGCACATAGCTGTCGGCTAGGCAGTGGACCATCTCCGGCTTTGCACCATAGATCACACTGTGCTTCGGCCGAATGCAGACTGCTAAGAGTTTGCGGAGCCCTACTTCGTCCATAGCCCCGGATTTCTGAAAATTCAGAATGATCCTCTGAAGCCCGTGGCGTCGGATATTTTTCTGGATCTTCCAGGCAACATCCTGGACCGTCTCCATAGTGGGCTCGCCCTTCAAATCGAAAACCGATACTCCACCAATTTCTCTTGTGGAAAAACGAAATTTACTCATAGCGCATTTTCCTCTTCTTGAACCGCTCCACCCTTCGAAGATTCCGGTGCATCTGCGGGTGCATATAACCCGACATCATCACTCCTTGCACCATTTCAAAAGGCATCCGAGGACCTCCTTTTCCTCCCATTTTCATTTCTCGTATTGCCTGTAAGTCATGCGTCATAGCGTTCTCCTCGTTAATCAAACTAGCTTATAGCATTAACTGATTATCCTACTTTCTAAAACAAATATAATATATACATATATATTTGTCAAACTTATTTAATTATTTTATTAATAATTAATAATTTTTGATAGTTGTAGTATATTTTTATAGTGATATATAGCAATAATATACAAAATATGAGCCATTTTGATACAAAAATGATATTTTAAACGATTGATTATTGACGATTTTTAAGTGCTTTCAAGCGCTCAGATAGGGTTTTTTCGAATCCAGACTGTGAGGGCTGGTAATAGGAAGCATCCTTTGGCATATAAATTTGCTCCAGCTTTTGGCCCTGAAAATTGTGGGGATATTGATACCCTACCCCATGTCCAAGCTTTTGAGCTCCTGGGTAGGCGGTGCTTCGCAGATGCTGGGGAACTTGCTCGGTCTTCTGCGATTTCAAATCTTCTGTTGCCTTTTCAATGGCAACGTAGCTTGCATTGCTTTTGGGTGCAAGAGCTAGATAAGTCACAAGCTGCGCCAGAATAATCCGCGCTTCCGGCATACCTACAAATTCAAGGGCTGTAAACCCGCTGGAAGCCAGGATCAAGGCTTGGGGATCTGCATTACCGATATCCTCGCTCGCAAAGATCAAAAGACGGCGGACAATAAAACGCGGATCTTCTCCCGCATAAAGCATCTTGGCCAACCAATAAACCCCCGCATCAGCGTCGGATCCTCTCAAGCTTTTGATAAAGGCGCTGATCGTGTCGTAGTGAAAATCTTCATCCCAATCATAATGGACGATCTTTTTCTGGCAAGACTCTTCAGCAACCGATACCGTTAAATGGATGATCCCGCCGGGATCGGGATCCGTGGTCAAAACTCCAACTTCAAGAGCATTCAGGGCACGCCGCCCGTCCCCTGACGCCTGTTTGGCAATATGCATTATGGCTTTTGGATCCGACTCGATCTTCAACTTCCCAAAGCCCCGCTCCGGATCCTGTATGGCCCGTTTCATCAAGTTCACTAAATCAGATTCTCCCAAAGGCTGAAGTTCGCAGACCAGCGAGCGAGAAAGCAATGGACCTCGGATCGAAAACGAAGGATTTTGGGTCGTCGCACCGATCAGGATGATCACTCCGGTTTCCACATCGGGCATCAGGATATCTTGCTGCGCTTTATTAAAACGGTGAATTTCATCAATGAAAAGCACGGTCTTGCGCTGGGTCCTCCGGCGGAGCATCCGCGCAGCCTCTTGAATCTTCCTCATTTCCGCAACATTGCTCAATACCGCATTAATCGAAACATAATGAGCCGCCGTCATTTTGGCAATCAAGAAAGCTAATGTGGTTTTCCCTGTCCCCGGCGGACCGTAGAGAATTACGGAGTTAAGACGATCGGATTCTAGGGTCCTGCGCAGAAGTTTCCCTTTTCCTAAAAGATGATCCTGGCCGACGATTTCGTCCAAGGATTGCGGACGCATGCGAACGGCAAGCGGAGCATCCGAAGGGATATGCGAAGTATTCAGCATTTCGGATTGGCTAAAGAGCTCATCTGCTGCTTGGGGAGGTTGTTTTTGCATGAAATTCCTCAAAAGATCTGCTGCTGGTCCCGGCCTTAATGCGCCTGGAATGTCACTTGATATTTCTGAACGAGTGTTTGCGCGATCTTGTCATGAAGCTTTTGAACTTCATCGGAGATCAGCGTTCTCTCAAGCGATTGATAAACGATACGGAATGCCAAATTTTTATATCCTTCCGGGATCCGTTTTCCGCGAAAAAGATCGAACAGTCTGACCTCACGGATCAGCCCCTGCCCCAGACCCCGGATCTCGGACATCAGATCACTGCAGCGAACCGTTTCTTTGACCACCAGCGAAAGGTCCCGTTCGATCGTCGGGAATTTCGGCCACTCTTGGAACGGACGGATCGGCTTGATCTGTGACATCATTTTTTCGAGATTGATCTCCGCATAAAATACCGAATCCTTCAAATCCCATTGTCGGAGGACAGAGGGAGCAACTTCACCCAAAAAAGCAACGGGAGTTTGCCAAAGGCGAATCTCTTCTGCCGTCACTTCATCAAGAAAGGATTTTTGAGCTTTTGCGGTACACCATTGATCACACCCGCGACTTATGAAAAAAGCCTCGAGGATCCCTTTGAGATCATAAAAAGTCAGGTTCCGTGCCGTATCCATCCAGTTTTGTGCCGCCTTTTGTCCATAAAGGGCAATCCCGCAGACACGCTCTTCAACCGGATGTTTATGAGCATCCGGGGCATAATAAATATTTGAGATCTCAAAAACAGGTACAGAATCCGCTCCGGCATTCACGTTCTCCTGGATCACGTTCAAAAGACTCGGCAAAAGGGTCGGCCGCATCCAGTGGAGACCGTGCTGAAGTGGATTAACGATCTGCACAGCATGCGCAAGGTCTTTATCCTGATCCAGTCCCTGTTCGCTGATCAAGCTGAATGTCACGGCTTCATGCAATCCGATCCCGCTCAAATAATTCCGCACTTTGCGTTCTAGATTCAGTCGCGGATTTTCCGTGACCGAAATCGGGGCCCGCTTAGGCAGAGTTTCGGGTATATTCTCATAACCATAGATCCGCGCGATCTCTTCAACGAGGTCGATGGGACGGGTCAAATCCGGACGGTAGGACGGGATCCCCACGGTCCAACTTCCTGGTGCATGTTGTTTGACCTGAAGCCCAAGCCGGGTCAGAATGAGCGCGATCTGATTAGGTTTGATTTCCACGCCAAGCACGGGGGTTATATCCTCGGTCTTTAAATGGATGTTCTTGATATCCAGCTGCGGCTTTTCACCCGCTTTGATCACCGCGCTAATCCGCTTGGGTTTCGCATATTTCTGGATCAAAGCCAAAGCCCGACAGCGGCCAATATCCACAGCTTCAGGATCAACACGACGCTCAAAGCGGTATGATGACTCAGAAGCTAATTGATGTTGCCTTGAGGTTTTCCGCACTCTTCCCGGGTGAAAAAATGCAGATTCAAGAAAAACATTTTGAGTTCTTTCATGGATCTCAGAATCTTTTCCGCCCATCACTCCCGCTAAAGCAATCGCCCGATCACTATCAGCAACCACAAGATCATCCGCTTTCAGTTCGATCTGGACACCATTGATCGCCAAAAATTTTTCGCCGGCCTTCGCCCGCCGAAGCTGGATCTCTTTGCCCGCAATAAGATCCGCATCAAATGCATGCAGCGGTTGCCCGACTTCGAGCAGCACATAATTTGTAATATCAACCAGCAGATTAATACTCCGGATTCCACAAGCCAGCAGGCGGTTGACGATAAAATCCGGCGTTTTTGTTTCTGCGATCCCTTCGATAAGCACTCCCGTATAATAAGGGCAACCTTCTGCATCCTTCAGTTTGATATCCCAGCCTGTCGGAGGCATCCGCCCGGTTTCCGTATCCTGTACCGGGTCCTTGAGCGAAAGGTTCTCCACCGCAGCGATCTCGCGCGCCACCCCCCAATGGGAGAGCCAATCCGGCCGATTGGAAGTGATCTCGATTTCAAAAAGAGTGTCCACCGGATGTGTCAAGGCTTCACACCTTTTGACCTCAAGTCCCGCTAAGGTCAGCCGCTCCGCGATCCGCGAAAGCGGAGGTGCAAGCTCGACAAAATCTTTTAACCAATTCGTGCTGATCTTCATGAAAATTGCCTCAGAAAACGGATATCGTTCTCATAAAAATGTCGGATATCATTGATCCCATGGCGCAACATAGCAATCCGTTCCACCCCAAGGCCAAAAGCGAACCCTTTGACCACTGATTTATCATACTTTACTTCATCAAAAACATTCGGATCAACGCTGCCGGCACCCAGGATCTCCAGCCAGCCTTTGCCCCACTGAATATCGATCTCAACGCTAGGTTCCGTAAAAGGGAAAAAATGAGGGCGAAAACGGATCTTTGTCTGCGAACCAAAAAGCTCCCTCAAAAAAAGATGAAGCACTCCTTTAAGATCACTGAACGTGACAGCATCATCCACCATCAAACCTTCAATCTGATGGAACATAAAAGAATGGCTTGCGTCCACAGTGTCCGGACGATAAACGCGTCCCGGCGCAATCACGCGAAGAGGGGGTTTCCGGTTTTGCATGACCCGGATCTGTACCGTTGAAGTTTGGGAGCGCAAGAGCTGTCCCCGGGTCGTGTAGAACGTATCAAAAGCATCGCGAGAAGGATGGTCCAACGGGATATTGAGCGCGGTAAAATTATGGAATTCTGTCTCAATCTCAGGCCCTTCCACAGTCTCAAACCCCATCCGGCTAAAAATCGCGGAGATCTC
>CAYQTU010000085.1:0-7575 GCA_964420575.1 uncultured bacterium | reverse complement strand
GCAGTCAAGCAGCATTCTGGTGGGTGTGACAATAAATTGACAGACCCACAACCCCGCCTGAATTTGCTCAAAAAACGCATTACGATCTAAAGTTCAAAACCCCCGAAGAAGCCGTTACGTTTTTACGACGGAATGGTTTTACCCATGTCTTGATTGCCGGCTCAAGAGGGTCGGATGCCGGATATCCGTGGATGAACATCCGGGAATTGGTCCGTGAGCCCCGGATAGGGAAGCGGTATTTCCGTGAGATCTATCGCAGCCCGTCGGGAAGTGACCCGGATTTTGAATATGCGGTTTTTGAGCTGATTTAAGAAAGTTCCGAGCCCCCTCTGCGGTTTTTATTTGATTTCAGCGCTTCCCGGGAGTAACCTATCTACTTAAATTGTCATGACTTAAGAGAGGTTATACGATTCCAATGCCTGCAGAATTATTAGGGACCAAAGCCGAGACCCTTGAGCGGATCGCTCCTTTTTTGAAGAAGTCGATCGTTCAGCCTGTTTGTAAATTTACCGTCTCGGAGTGGCGATCGAGTGAAGAAGATGGCTTGACCCGTATTGTGGAGCGATTCCGGGGGCGTCAGGGATCTTTTATTATCCGTTCTTCTGCGCTGGAAGAAGATTCACACAGCCGGTCCAGCGCCGGGAAATTTGTTTCAGTGCCCGGCGTTGATCTTGCCGACCGGGAAAGGCTCCGAGAGGCCATTCGCTCCGTCATTCGTTCCTACGGAGAGCATGCCTCGGACCAGAACCAGTTTTTTCTTCAACCGATGGTCCAAAATGTCCTTATAAGTGGGGTCGTTTTTACCCGGGATCTGGATACACTGTCTCCTTATTACATTATCAATTATGACGAGGATTCTCATCGGACGGATAGCGTTACTTCGGGACAGTCCAACAAGCTCAAGACGTTCATTAAATTCAAGAACTTTAAGACCAAGGTCAAAAAATTCGAAAAGCTTTTTGATGCCATTCAAGAGATCGAAGAAGTTTGCCAAAATGATTGTTTAGATATTGAATTTGCCATTGATAAAAAAGAACAGATCCATCTTTTGCAGGTGCGGCCGATTGTCCGAGGCGGTCGTGAACTTCCGAAACCCTTCATGGTTGGCCACTATCTTTATAAGATCCAGCTTAAGGTGGACCATATCAATGCCCAGCATCCGTATCTGCACGGAAAACGGACCTATCTCGGCGTGATGCCGGATTGGAATCCGGCCGAGATGATCGGGATTAAACCGCGCCCCCTTGCTCTTTCGCTTTATAAAGAACTGATCACGGATAAAACATGGTCTTTTCAGCGTGACAATTATGGTTATCGGAACGTCCGGTCTTATCCGTTGCTTGTGACGCTGATCGGCCATCCCTACATCGATGTCCGCGTTAGTTTTAATTCATTTATCCCTAAAGGGATCTCTGAGGATCTAGCGAAGCGGTTAGCGAATTATTATTTAGATTCTCTCCATTCATCGCCGAGCAGTCATGATAAAGTGGAGTTTGATATTATTTTTTCCTGTTTTTTCTTGGACCTTGAGCCGAAGCTCCAAAAGCTCACAGCGCATGGCTTTTCCGAAGCCGATCTCAAGGATTTTAAAAACGCTTTGATCCGCTTGACTCAAAATATTCTCAATCCGGAAAATAGTTTGATCGATGCTGACCTTGCCAAGATCGAAGAGCTTCGGGAAAGGCAAAAGAAGGTGTCGGATTCGACGCTGAATCCGATCGAAAAGATCTATTGGCTGGTTGAAGATTGCTGCCGTTATGGAACACTTCCGTTCGCCGGATTAGCGCGTGCTGGATTCATAGCGATCCAATTTTTGCGGTCTATGGTGAGCGTAGGGCTGATCACCCAGGGGGAGTTCTCGGAGTTTATGGGGTCGCTAAATACCGTAGCGAAACAAATGGCCCGCGACCGGAGCCTTTTGTCCAAGGAGGAATTTCTTGCACGCTACGGGCATCTCCGTCCAGGAACTTACGATATTTTATCGCCTAACTACTGCGACGGTTATGATCTGTATTTTTCCGGTTCCGCTCGAATAGAAAACCCTCACATCCCTAAAGGGTTCAATTTTAGCCGAGATCAAATGAAAAAACTCGGGAGCCTTTTAAAACAACACGGGATTAAAGTAAGCGCTGAGCGCTTGATCGCCTTCTTGAAGCAGGCGATCGAGGGACGGGAGTATTCGAAATTCATTTTTACCAAAAGCGTTGATGCGATCTTAAAACAAGTTAAGGAATTGGCGGATTTTTACGGTCTGACGCCGGATGATGCTTCTTTCCTCGACATTAACACCCTGTTGCGTCTTTATGCAACTTTAGACCATCGGGATCTTTCTTCCATCCTGATGGAAGAGCTCGAACGGAGCCGGCGTTTTTATGAGGTGACCAAGCTGATCAAGTTGCCGGCTTTGATCGTGCATCCGGATCATGTCTATGAGTTTGAGCTTGAAGAAGGAAAACCGAATTTTATTACGCTCGGCCGTGCACGCGGCGAGACGGTTCGAGATGAAAACCTCTTATCTCATGATCTGAGCGGGAAGATCGTGTTTATCCCCAGCGCTGATCCAGGATATGATTGGATCTTTACAAAGCCGCTTGCGGGATTGATCACGATGTACGGAGGCGCTAATTCTCATATGGCGATTCGGGCAGCTGAATTGCGGATCCCTTCGGTGATCGGTGCGGGTGAAAAAAATTATACCGAATGGTCTCGTGCCAAGTATCTGGAAATTGACGGAGCCAATCAACAAGTTACGGTGATCCAATGAAAAAGATTCTTTTGTCGCAGCGATTGATCCAGAACACCGGGTATCCGGAGCTCCGGGAAGCTTTAGATGTTCAATGGGGTGCTTTTTTCTCTCATTGCAAGCTTCTTCCGATCCCTGTTTCTCTTCACGTTCCGATCGAACATTATTTTAAAGAGCTGAAGCCGGATGGTGTTTTATTGACCGGCGGCAATGATCTCTCATGCTGTAATCCTCAGGATCCTTTGAGTCAAAAACGGGATGAACTTGAAACCCAGATCATTAAGCAGGCCATACATAATCATTTGCCGGTCATTGGGGTCTGTCGCGGGATGCAGATGCTCGCCCATCATTTTGGCTCATTGATTGAAAAGCGAGAGGGGCATGTGGTTTCGCATGTTAATGAATTCGTTCCTGGGGGCATCTTCTCTGAGTTTTATTCAAAGACCGGAGAATTCAATTCATATCATGGCTTTTGCGTCACGCAGTTGGGGAATGTGCTGAAGCCGGAAGGTCATGCCTTAAAAGACAAGACCGTTGAGGCTTTTCGGCATGAATCGTTACCAATCTTCGGGCTGATGTGGCATCCAGAGCGTGTAACGCCGTTTGCCGAACGAGATGTTGATTTTTTTCGTTATATCTACCACTCAGCACTTAACTCTTCGAAATAGAAAGGGATCATGAAAGCGATCATTTTAGCTGCAGGAGAGGGGCAGCGTCTCCGTCCTTTGACTGAACAGCAGCCTAAATGCATGGTGCCATATAAGGGAAAGGCGATCATTGATTACCAGCTTGAGACCATGCGCGCATGCGGCGTTGACGACATTATTTTGATCAAGGGCTACAAGCAAGAGGCCTTGCAGCGTTCCGATGTCCGGTATGTGATCAATCCGGACTATGCGACGACCAATATGGTTTGGACGCTATTTTGTGCTGAAAGCTATTTTACCGATGATTTGTTGATCAGTTATGGGGATATCCTTTACGGTCCTTCGATCTTAAAACCGGTTTTAGCTGCACGCGAGGATTTTGCGGTTGCTGTCGACCCGGTGGAAAGAATTATGGCTAAAGCGAATGGAAGATCCCTTGAAGGATGCGGAGACCATGAAAATTGACCCCCGAGGCTACATTACGGAGCTGGGTAAGAAACCCAAAGGGTATGAAGAGATCCAGGGACAGTATATGGGCCTTTTTAAGATCAAACGGGAGCTGTTGCCGAAGATCCAAAAACTTTATCACGACGCGGATAAAAATGCGATCTACGACGGAAAGAGTTATCGCAGTATGTTCATGACCAGTTTCATTCAGCTGCTCATTGATGCCGGTTGCAAGGCAAAAGCAGTTCTTGTGGACGGAACCTGGCTCGAGATCGATCATTTGGATGATCTGAAGGTGGATTGCCGATTTGATTGAGGCGCAATGAGAAAGAAGTAAAAAAATCTTCGGCTTTACGGTATATTAAAGCACTTCTTTTTTGAAAGGATCCAAGGCAATGAAAAATAAAACCATGGCTCAGGTTGTGGCTATTGACGGCCCGTCGTATGTCGGAAAGAGCACGATTTCAAGAGAGCTTGCCGAACGGATGGGCTATTTATATGTGAATACCGGACATATGTACCGGGCGATCGGACGCATTGCTATGGAAAAAGGCGTCGATCCCAAGAGTGCTCAGACGATTGTCGAAGTTGCGCGAAATGTCGATTTTAAATTCGTGACCGGAAAAGGTTTTTGCGGGACGGTCGTGAACGGTAAGGATTGGACCCGGGAATTAGATCACCAAGACATCGTGCTTTTTGCTTCCCAGATCTCGGGGATCCGAGAGCTCAGAGATATTTTGACCGCAAAGCAGCGAGAATTCTCACAAGAACATCCGATCGTAATGGAAGGCCGGGACATCGGGACAATCGTTTTCCCGGATGCCATGTGGAAATTTTATATTACCGCTTCGGTGGATATCCGGGCCAAGCGGATGTTTAAGATGATGACCGATGTCGAAAAAAAGAAATGCCCGGATTATAAAGTTTTGATCCCCAAGATTGAGAAGTTGGATGAGATTGACCGCAATCGTGAGATTGCGCCGCTTCGAATTGCAGATGATGCCGTGATCTATGATAATTCCGAGAGTCCAACCGAAGTTCAAGATGCGATTATTCTGGAATATTATATGACCCATCAACAGGAAATCGTTAAGAACGCTTCATTACTAAAAGCGAAATAAGACCTCTATGGAAAACATTGCTGAGCTTCGACGCATTTGCCAAACCACAGCGCAAAAAGACCGGTCCAATGTTTATATGCGCTATGTGTCACGTTTTTTTTCAATTTATTTAACTCGGCTCATTTTGCCTTTTCCGGTGACCCCGAACCAAGTCAGTTTTGCGATGATCGTGACCGGGGTGATCGCGACGTTTTTCTTTTTAAGCCCTTCGCCTTTGATGTTCTTGATCGGAGCCCTGCTGCTTCAGCTTTGGTATATCATCGATTGCATGGACGGGGAAGTGGCGCGTTACCGGCAATATCAGAAAAACCAAACGGTGGTCACGGACAAGCGTCAGTCCGGGATGGCAGGGAAATATTATGATGTGATCAATCATTACATGATCAATCTGCTTGTTCCCGCGATGATCGGGATCGGATTATTTGAGCGGACCGGCAGTAAGGTTTATCTGATTGTTGGCATTTTCGGTGCGCTGGGTCAGGTTTTGACATTAGCAATGCACGATGCCGGACATCGGATCACGATCGATAAACTGATGAAGTACCGGACCGTCCAAATTTGCGGTGAAATTTCAGCGGGTTCCGAAGGGCAAATGCCCCGCATCGAATCTAAGCGCAGTCTTCCGCATCAGATCTTTATGATCTTGCATTATACAATGACCTACCCGACCGTTATGAACCTTGTCATGATCGCCGCGTTCCTGGATATTTTGGGGGCGGAAGGGGATTGGCGTTCTCTTTTCTTGTGGTATTTAACGCTTGGTTCTGCAACAGTGACCGCAACGATCATCACCCGCAATATCCAATGCAATATTCTGGATGAAGATTTCCAAAAAAATTTTAAGGCGACTGAATAAAATGAGGCGATCCTGATATGTGCGGCATTGTCGGTTTTTCAGGAGCTCGTAATGATGCTGTTTTAAATCGCATGGCGAACTGCCTCATGCACCGGGGGCCGGACGGAGATGGATTTTATCAGGATGAGGCCATGCAGCTCGGGATGCGCCGCCTTGCTGTGGTGGATATCGAGACCGGGAAACAGCCGATTTACAACGAAACTCAAGAGATTGTTGTCGTTCAAAACGGGGAAATTTACAACCATCGTGAGATCCGCGCTCGATTGCAGCAAGAAGGGGGGCACCGCTTTTATACAGATCACAGCGATACCGAAGTGATCCCGCATTTGTACGAAACGTATGGTGAAGAATGGGTGTCCCAGGTGAACGGCATGTTTGCGGTTGCAATCTGGGATAAGAAGGCACAAAAACTTCTCCTTTACCGGGACCGGATCGGGAAAAAACCCCTGTATTACTCTTTCAAGAACGGGCGCTTGGTTTTTGGCTCTGAAATTAAGGCTCTTCTGGAACATCCCTGGGTTTCGAAGAACCTCAATTATGCCTCGCTCTATCATTATTTCTCATTGAAACATATTTCTGCGCCGGAAACAGCCTACCAAGACATTAAACAGCTTATGCCGGGGGAATATCTTGTATTTGAGAATGAAACCATCCGGCTTAAGAAATATTGGCTTATAAATTTTCGTCCCCTGGAAACCTCTGTCGGCGAGGCTGAAGCGGCAAGCAAGATCTTCAATATTTTCCAAGATGCCGTGAAGATCCGGATGGATTGCGATGCTCCCTATGGGGCCTATTTGTCCGGCGGCGTGGATTCCAGTGCTGTGGTTTCTCTCATGACCCGGTTTGCATCGAAACCGATCAAAACCTTTTGTCTTGGATATAAAGATCTTGAGACAATGAAATCGCCAGGAAAGATCGATGACCTAAAATTTGCCCGGACGATGGCGACGCGGTTGGGGACGGAACATCATGAGTATGTGCTTGGGAGCGAAGAGTTTGCCGTACGCATGCCGGATGTTTTGAAGTCGTTCGATGAGCCTTTTTCGGGTACGATCTCGACTTTTTTTCTTTCGACTCTGATCCGGCAGCATGTCAAAGTGGCCCTCTCGGGAGACGGTGCTGATGAGTTGTACGGAAGTTATCTTGCTCACCGTCTCGCCAATCCGATCCAACAGTATTTTGAGCTTTCCCGGATCCGGAAAAAAAGCTTAAGAGAATTGACTTCAGAAGAAAAAGCACGTCTCAAGCCTTTTGACGATGAGAAAGGCTATGAATTCCTTGTAAAAACCGCTCACGAAGATCTCGCGACTTGGCGGAATCGGTTGACGGTATTTTCACCGGCAGAGATAACTTCTCTTTTTACCCGCGGTTTTAAAGAAAAGATCCGTAATGTAAAAACCGATCTTTATGGGGGGTATGCCAAGCATTTAACCGCCCAAGATCCGTTGAATCGGGTCCTTGAGATCGACCAGCAAGAGCTTTTGCCGAATGAAGTTCTGCCTTTTGTGGACCGTCTGTCCATGGCGCATTCAATCGAAGTGAGGGTTCCTTACCTGGATTATCGTTTGATCGAGTATGTCAATCGTCTTCCCGGAAAATTCAAGATCCGTGATGGGATCAATAAATACATTCACCGCAAAGTGATGCGGGAACTGCTTCCGGAAGATCTTCTGAACCGGCCGAAAGAGGGGTTTGTTCAGCCTATATATTATTGGATGCACGCCCAGCTGAAAGATTGGACCCTTCATTGGCTGAAAGAAC
>CAYQTU010000084.1:0-7693 GCA_964420575.1 uncultured bacterium | reverse complement strand
ATAACTTCCCGAAGAGTCCGTTTTGTTCTTATGGCTTCTTTTACGCATTCTGCAGCCTTTGAATATCCTATGTAAGGGTTCAATGCCGCAGCAATTCCAAAACTGTTTTCGGCATACCACCGGCATTTTTCTTCATTGGCCTTGATCCCTTCGATGCATTTCGTCCTCAAAGCGGTCAGCGCATTCGTTAAGATCTCAAAAGACTGCAAAAGATTATGGGCAATGACAGGGCGCATGACATTCAATTCGCATTCTCCGCTTGCCGCCGCAAAAGCAATCGCGGCATCATTTCCGATCACCTGATACCCTACTTGAGCGGCCATTTCAGGCATTACCGGATTTACTTTCCCAGGCATAATGGAAGAACCGGGCTGCAGAGCCGGCAATTGAATTTCTCCAAAACCGGTGTTCGGTCCGGAACTGAGGAGCCGGAGATCATTAGCGATCTGGATCAGGGAAAGAACATAGTCCCTCAAACCTCCCGAAACGGCCGCAAAATCAGCATCATTCTGCATGACCGCAAAAAGATTCGGTGCGCTTTTGACCGAGAAGCCCGTCAGGCTTCTAAGATGACGGATCACAAGATCCCGGTAGCGGAGCGAAGTGTTCAAGCCGGTACCCACCGCAGAGCCTCCGATCCCGAGCTCCTTGAGGCCCTCCGCAAGCTGAGCCACCCGTTTGCGTCCCTTTTCCAGCTGATGTGCCCAACCGCTGAATTCCTGTCCCAAAGTGACCGGAGCCGCATCTTGCAAATGGGTTCGTCCTGCCTTAATGATCCGCCGAAAAGTTTTTGCCTTTTTCAAAAAAGCCGCCTCAAGGGTTTTTGAAGCCTGAAGAAAATCCGGCAAGCTTTTTAAAACTGCAAGACGTAACGCGGTAGGGACCACATCATTCGTCGATTGTCCCATATTGACATGGTCATGAGAATGAAGGACCTTATAGTCCCCTTTCTTTTTTCCCAAAAGTTCAAGGGCTCGATTGGTAATGACCTCATTGGCATTCATATGCGCCGAAACACCGGCGCCGGACTGCAGGACATCGGTAACAAATTGATCGTGCAACCTTCCGCGGATCACATCATTACAGGCCTGGATGATCGCATTCGCGCGGCGCGCATCCAACCGCCCGAGAGACTTGTTGGCTTGCGCGCATGCTTTTTTGATCGCGGCAAACGCCCAGATAAAATTTTTGTGGAAATGAAGACCGGAGATCTGAAAATTCTCCAAAGCCCTGGCTGTTTCGACGCCGTAATAAACTTCCGCCGGTACAGGTTTTATTCCCAGAGAATCTTTTTCAATACGCACTTTGGTCCGTTTCATCATCAAGCCTTATTTTTATTTTCTTGTTTATAGTGTTCTCGGATCGCCGTTTCGATCGCCTCAGGCGTGCAAAGAACCGTTCTCGCTTCTTCAACGCCTGCTAATTCCAAGATCTCTTTTTCCGGCCAAACCGTATGGGGGTTACTGATCCCCAAGACCATGGTCTTCCCTTGAAGCTCGATCGGAAGGATGCCATATTTTCGGACAATACTTTCGGGGATCTTCTCGATCGCTTTAGGATCAATAAAGATGTTCGAAAGGTCCACAAAAGGGATCGCATGGCGCTCGGCTAAGGCGCGGTACAGAAGAAACCGCGGAATATATTGTTTCCGGACAAGGACTTCTCCTAGAAATTCCCGCGTCCGCTTCTGTTCGGAAAGAGCTTCTTCTAACTGTTTCCAATCGATCAGCTTCTTTTGAATAAGGATTTCACCAATATGCCAATGGGACATAGTGTTTATTGTACGGTTTCAAACCGCATTCGCAAGATTTAGATTTAAATAGATCTGCCGGGTCGCTAAGGACTGGTTCAAGGTATAAAAATGGAGCCCCGGAACGCCATGTCTCAATAAGTCTTCACATTGCCGCGTAGCATACTCGATCCCAAAAGCCGTAATTGAATTTTGATCTTCTCCATATCGAGTGATCGCTTGCCGGATCTTCTCCGGGATCTTGGCCCCGCACATTTGTGAGAACTTCTGGATCTGCGGGCCATGGGTGACCGGCATGATCCCAGGGACAATCGGAACGCGGATCCCGATCTTTCGGGCACGGCTTAAAAAATCAAAATAATCCTTATTGTCAAAGAAAAGCTGCGTCGTGACGGCATTTGCGCCTTCATCCACCTTTTGCTTTAAATAGGCAAGGTCCTTTTTTTTATCTTTGCACTCCGGATGTCCTTCGGGATAACCCGCAACGATCAGATCGAACTTTTGACCATATCGAGGATGTTGATGGATAAAACGGACCAACTCCGAAGCATGATGGAAACCGTCCGATGGCGCCTGAAAATCTGCTGCCCCCTGAGGCGGATCCCCTCGGAGCGCCACGATATTTTCGATCTTTTTTTGAGAAAGCGTTTCGAGGATCTTTTCGATCTCAGAGCGGCTATGCGCCACACAGGTTAAATGCGCGGCCACTTCCAAATCCAGCTTGCTTTTGATCTCCTCAACGATCCGCAGGGTATTCGCTTGGGTCGTCCCCAGAGCCCCGTAAGTGACCGTGACAAAAGAAGGTGAGAGTTTTTTAAGCTCGGCGATATTCGCAAAAAGCTTTTTTTCACCTTCCGGGGTTTTGGGGGGAAAAAATTCAAAGGAAATGGCCGGCTTTTTTTGCTTATAAAATTCTGATATCCTCATGATCCGATTATAAGACTCCTGCTAAGTTAAGAAAATTCAAAAAAAGCATCCGGCTATTTTGTTCGAGCTCATTCCTGACTTTGCAAAATTCTTCTTTCAGTTTTTTTACATCCTGGCACCGCAGGTCGGTATCTTTACGGAGCCATTCCTCGAACATTGCTTCGCTGAGTTCTACATGGCCTTGTATACCGTAAGCTTTTTCTTGGATCTTGACAATTTGATTCTTACAAAACCTTCCTTCCGCCAAGCATTCCATCCCCGTTCCGAGCTCAACGGTCTCTCCATGCAATTGGAAGATCTTGATCGGACTGGGGATCCCTTTCAAGAGAGGATCTTTCATCCCGGAAGGACTCCACCGGACTGTAAACCAATCCTGATCCGGCCCTCTGAAACCCATTTCTTTGACCGGACTTTTAAGGACCCGCCCTCCTCTTGCTTTAACCAAAAGCTGTAACCCAAGACAAACCCCCAAAAAAGGGGTCCCTCTCTCTAGCTCTCGTTGAATCCCCCGGATCTCTTCAAGGATCTTCGTGGTACGGTCATTAGCGCTATCCGGCCCTCCTAAAATAACCGCGGCATCACCTTGCCGGATTTCAGGGAAGGACCCGCCAAGATGCAGGTCCACAATCTCATAAGGGACTTTCCATTGTTCCAAGAACGGAGCGAAAAGCCCGGCTCCTTCATGGGACATATTTTTAATAAACCAAACTTTCTTTTCCGAATTCATGAATCCGCTTCTTTATTCTAGATTCTTTTAAATCTGTTCGCCCAAGAATTTCTTGGCATGGTTCAAGAGATCGTTCGGGGTGAATGGTTTGAAGAGGCAATCTGCTGCCCCGTCCAATTTATACCTTTGGACGTCTTCTCCTCTCATATTGGCTGTCAGCATGACCACGGGGATCCGGAACGTTTCAGGGTCGCTCTTTAAGGCCTTGAGGACCTCGCAACCGTTGATCTCAGGCATGACATAATCCAAAAAAATAAGATCGGGCTTTTCTTGACCGGCGATCTTGACCCCTTCCAACCCCGACACCGCTCCTAAAACGTCGTAACCGTTGGCTTTCAAGCGGGTCTTGACCATAAGCACGATCTGCGGTTCATCATCAATGATCAGTATTTTCTTGGCCATCATCCAGCTCCATTTCTAAAATAGGATCACATTCCTTCCCCAAAGGCCTTCCGGATCTTATTGACCAGGTCATTGGGAGAAAAGGGTTTATAGAGACAATCGACCGCGCCTTTTTGCTTGCATTTTTCCGCGTCATCTTTTTTGAGATTGGCGGTCAACATGATCACCGGGATATTGCAAAGGTCAAAATCCCGCTGCATGGCTTCAAGCACTTGGGTCCCATCCATTTCCGGCATCCAGTAGTCCAGGAAAATAAGGTCCGGTTTCTCTTTTTTCGCGACCTCAAGCCCTTGCTTTCCGGATGTCGCCCCCAAAGCAGTATACCCGCTCACCTTCAACCGCCCGGAAACCATCATCACCATTTGAGGTTCGTCATCGATCACTAATATTTTTCTCGGCATAAAATGCCTCTCTTTCTTTTTAAGAATAGATCTTTTCGAGTATTCTATCAATATCTTCGGCATCATCCGGGAAAGTCACCACATCGCTATGGATCCGGACTTGATGGTTCGGTTTTTCCCGGGCCAAAAACTCTTCCACGATCTGCCTTAATCTTCCGGAAACAATATAAGCATTTTCTTTTTTAGTATCCGGAAGCATCACAAGGATCGCCCGCGTATCCTTGATCGCAATATCCGCTGCCCGCCGCAAACTATCATCGATCAGTTTTTCCATTTCGAGGACCATCCGCTCAACGACTTCTTTACCCATTACTTTGCGGAGAGACTCAAAATCGACGATCGAAAAAATGACCAGGGATAAACGGCTGCCTTCCTCCAAACATTTTTTGATCCCCGTCGTAATATGGTCTTTGAAGATCTCGCGTGCGGTGTACTTCGGCAACAGGAACGTAAAAACCGTTCCTTGCATCGGAACGCTTTCAACGCTGATCTTCCCATGATGAAGTTCCACCAATCCTTTGCAGATCGCCAGTCCCAAACCCGTCCCGCGGTCTCCGGGCCCAGGGACCCTGGAAAATTGGTGGAATTTGCCGAAGATCTTCGGCAGATCTTCTTGGGAGATCCCTTTCCCGGTATCCGCAATCCGGCACTGCACAAAATTCGGATCTTCCGCAATGCTGACGGTGATCGATCCCTGGTTGGTGAATTTCAAGGCGTTCCCGATCAAATTCGTGAAGACTTGCGCGATCTTATCGGGATCAATATAGATCTCTATATGCTCTTTGGGGAATTCTGTTCTGATCTTAAGCTTTTTCTGTTGGGCCAGTACACTTAAATTTTTCACGGCTGTTTTGGCGACTTCAACGATATCCGTCAGCGAACGGCGGATCCGAAAGTGGCCGGCCTCCAGTTTGGAAACATCGAGAAGATCATTGATGATACGGGCTAAGCGGTCAATATTCTCAAGGACCATCTCTAAAAAAGTTTTTTGCTCATCCCGGACCGGGCCCAGAACACCGTCCACGACCTGGGAAACTCCTTCGCGGATCACGGTCATCGGAGTCCTCAGCTCATGGGAGATCGTACTGACAAAATCGTCCTTTAATTTCTCAAGATATTTGCTCTGTGTCAGGTCCTTAAAGATCCCTTGGACCGCAATGATCTTTCCCTCACATAAGACCGGATCGATCTTCCCTTCAACGGTGAGGATCTGTCCGTTCTTCGCGATCAAAAAAGCCTCCACTTTTTGGCACTTTTTTTCTTTAAGACAACGCTCAAAGATCTCGGTGAAGTTTTGCCGGCTTTTGGGATGGATCAGATGAAAGACCTTGCTATCCTGCAACGCCTGTTTGTTATACCCCAGCGCGTCTTCCCAGGCAGGATTTACCTCAAGAAAAGCTCCTTGCTCAGAAACAACATGCACGAGATCTCCCGTATAAGCAAAAAGCCCTTGGTAATGACGGGAGGCATGTTTCGGATCCAGGCCTGCTTGTTTTTTTGATCTTTTTTGAGTTTTTGCTTTAGCTTTCTTCATAACCCGCCGCTCAATAAAGGCGCATTATTCTAACCCTTTTCACTGCTGATTGTTATCGGCGTTTTTCGAGGAACGGTTAATGCCCTTCTTAAGGGGATCTGCCCCCAAAGATCAAACCGTGGTCGGTTCGGGGAGAGGAATAATAAATTTGACGCCTTGAGCTTTAAGATGCTCGACTTTGGAGATGATCTCACGGGCAAAATTCCAGGCAAAGATCAGGACATAATCCGTCGGGTGTTCGTTGAGATAAGCGCTCGGAACGATCGGGATCTTCCGCCCCGGGACAAGACGGTCTTGTTTAAGAGGATTATCATCAACGATGTAATCGATCTGTTCCGGCGTTAACTGACAAAAATTAATGATCGTCGTGCCTTTTGCGGGGGCTCCATAACCTGCGATCGTTTCTCCCCGCTTCTTGATCTGATCGATCAAGGCCGTCAGTTTCTTTTTAAAATCAAAAACGTGCTCGGCAAACCGCTCGTACACTTCAAGCCCCAAGCATCCCATCTCTTTCTCCTTTTTAAGGAGGTTCTGAACGACCTGCTGCGTCTCATAAGGGCCCTGCTTCTTTTGCACAAAAACCCTCAAAGAGCCACCGTGCGAAGACACCTCTTTAATATCAAAGATCTTGAGGTCAAAACGCTTGAACAAATAAGCCAACGCCGTGATCCCGATATAGGAAAGATGCTCATGATAGATCATATCAAAGAACATTTTCTCAAGCATGGTCACCAAATACGGGTATTCGATCACAAAGAACCCCCGGTCATCCAGCAGATCATTCACATTTTTGCAAACCGATTGGATGTCATCGATATGCGCGAACACATTGTTCGCGCTGATCACCGACGCTTTACCATATCGTGAAAGGATCTCTTGAACGCACGGCGCATCAAAGTAACGGTTGATCGTTGTGATGCCGTTCCGATTAGCTTCCGCGCTGAGGTTCTTCGCCGGTTCGACCCCAATACCTTTCATCCCCACCTTCTCATAACAAGAAACCAAAAGCCCGTCATTACTCCCGATATCCACCCCAACTGCATGGTCTTTTTTGATCAACCGGTCTTTGACATCTTGCGCATAATCCGCGAAATGCTTTCTGAAAGTCTGGGTCGTTGAACTGACGTAAAGATAATCCAAGAACATCAGGTCCGGAGGGACTACGTGGGTCAACTGGATCAGATGGCAATTCGGACATTTTGTTAAAGCCAATGGGCATTCAAATTCCTTTTTGTCAGCATTTTCTTTTTTGACAAAAGAATTGGCCAGAGGGTGTATGCCAAGATCCAAAAAAGGCTTTTCTAACGGGTGATCGCAGTAACGGCAGGTTTTTTTCCGATAAAGGTCAGGGCTCATAGGGCCTCAGGCGGGAGGACACGGATGAATGGCAGTGATCTGTCCATACCGGATCACAATATCTCCTCCGGATTGGACATCAATCTTACCGTTAATGACTTGCAAGATCACATCCGCAACGAATTCCGGACTTTGCTGTTTGGCGGCATTCTCCGCCCCGAAAAGTTTTTTTCTCATTTGAGTATTCATCCCTCCCGGGCAGACGGTAATACATTTGAGCCGGGTCTCCGCATTCTCCTTAGCGATACATTGAGAAAGTGCCAGCACTCCGAATTTGCTTGCCGAATAAGCTGCCAGGTTCGGCACGGCACGGAGCCCTGCCATGGATGAAATATTGATGATCAACCCTTGCTTTTGTTTTCGCATGACCGGAATGGCATATTTGCACATTAAAAAAACCGCGGTAAGATTAACGGCCAGATGTTTTTCAAATTCTTTTTCGGGAACCTGCTCGAGCTTGCGAAGAGGCCCGCAGTAACCGGCATTGTTGATCAAAATATCGATCCGCCCGGCCTTTTTTTGAACTTTCTGAAGAAACCGTTTCACATCCGACTCATGAGAAACATCTCCGTGAATCAGCTCCAAGCTTTTTGAGG
>CAYQTU010000083.1:0-7814 GCA_964420575.1 uncultured bacterium | reverse complement strand
ACGGGATCGGGATGATCGACTGGGCCTCGATCTACACCCTGACCGGGAATAATCACGCTTTGACCTTAAAGGCCTCTCAGAATTCCACGATCGGGTCGATCAATGGGTTGAGTCTTCTCAGCCTTCAAGAATCCAAGGCGGGGTCTTCTCCGACCTATGTTTCCGACCCAACGGCTACGACCTGGCAGAACATCACAGATTTCAGGATCCCGCAATATATGGCCGTAGCAGCCAAGTTAAACCGTTTTACCGGAACCGGTGTTTCAGGCGATCCTTTCATGATCTATGATGTTTACGGTTTGCAAGCAATGAATAGTTTTACGAGCAGTGATTTTAAACTCGCCAATGATATCGATGCTTCAAGTACTGCAACCTGGAATCCGATGGAAGTGAATATCATCCACCCGGATGGGGGGTATTACGGTTTTCATCCTATTGGAGGTTGTTTCTATGGGGACGCCATGGGGGCATTTTCCGGGAATTTTGACGGGGATAATCATACGATCAGCAATCTTTATATCAATCGAGTTGAGAATGACGAAAATTTTGCTGCCCACGGGACTGGATTCTTTGGGAATTTAACTTCACAATTTACACCCCCTTGGAGTTGGTCTTCTGTCTTGATCCAAAACATCTATTTAGAGAATGTTCATATCGAAGGGGGAACGGCTACTGGAGGGCTTGTGGGCGATATGGGGACTTATACTGATGTCCAAATTGTAAATGCTCACGTAAGCGGTTATGTAAAAAGCCACGGAGGCGGGGGCGGACACTCGGAAAGCTCTTCATATGGTTCTAGCGTTGGCGGTTTAGTGGGTTTAAGCACGGTCGGAGAGATCATTAATTCCAGTGCGAATGCTACAGTGATCGGAACAACGGATGTGGGTGGCCTTGTCGGGCATTTGCATGGTGGACAGGTCTATAATTCGAGCTCAACAAGCAATGTGACAGGTATTAGCAACGTAGGCGGATTAGCCGGAGTTTCTAAAATGGGCTCTTTGATCAGTGGATCTTTGGTGACGGGAGATGATACGGATTTTTCCACTAAAGATGTTGTGGGTGAAAACGCGGTCGGCGGATTGATCGGGTTTGTCTGGACGGGGTCTTTGATCTCGGACTCTCACGTTGTAGATGTAGACGTTAAAGGGACTACAGATGTCGGCGGATTAGTTGGGTTAGGATCTTCGATCATTGCCGCAGATTGCAGTGTGACACGAGGAAGCGTGGAAGGGGTGAATAATGTGGGTCTTTTCGTTGGACACGACCAGGGTGGAAGCTTTTATTCTGATAATTACTACACACAGGCCGTAGACCGCACCCTCCCTCTTATTGGGAATCAGGGGAATTTTGACGGGAGCGGACAAGCGATCTACGAAACGAAAGGCATCGAAGCTTTTGAAGGATTGAACGTGGAAGAATTCCGAGCCAGTCACCAAGAATTATCAATGAATCAGCTTCGATTTAGAGATATGATGCGTCGGTGGGTGCAATGGGCGGATTTAAGAGGACTTTATGCAAAGGAGTGGGGTTTTGCTTTTCAATTTGTTTTTGATCCGAATAACGCCAAAGATTTTGATACCAGTGTTTTTGTAGCTGATGGAGCGGTTTATGTGGTCGACCGTATTGATACCATGCAACTTTTGAATCCTGGGCAAACCGCTCAAATCGATTATAAGCAGCACGTAACCCCGAATATGAATGCAACCGCAGGTAGCCTTTGGACTCCGCACGCATTGGAGCCGAAGATTGGAAGTGCTTTTGGTGAAGCTCAAGTAGAGCCAGTACGCTATGCTGTCTTAAAAGATCCTGGCGAAAATGTCTTTGTCCGATCTCCGGGCGGGGAATGGCAGCCGGCCAAGAATGGAATGATCGTTCTTCCAGGGGATGAGGTCAGAACAGCGGAGACTTCAGGGGTCCAGGTCCTTCTGGATGATGGAAAGGTTGGTCAAATCGATGTAAAAGAAGGAAGTCTTTTAAGGATCAATACTGCCGAGCTGAACCCTCAAACAGGCGAGAAAACGACTTTGTTGGATCTTGCCATTGGGGAAGTGATGGTGCATGCCGAGAAATTACAGGGAGATTCCAAATTCGAGGTCCGGACGCCAACGGCTTTGACCGGAGTTCGCGGAACAACCTTTACGGTTAGCGTAGCGCCTAAAGCGGATCTATTGACCCAACAGCCTGAAGCCTAATCTTTAACTCTCTCACATTTTCTGCTCTTCACAAGAAGCTTGATATATTAAAGAAATATGATAAAACATACTGTCTTTTTGAGAAGTTTCCAAAGAACCGGACACCTATCAGGTCATCTAACCCATAAGGGCCGAGGATCCCATGGATAAAAAAGAACTTTATCAAAAATCAGAAAAAATCATCAACGAAGCGCTGGAAGCCGTAAAACATTCGGTGAAAGTCCTTTCCCAGAAAGCAGGGGAAGCGGCTCATGTCACCAAGCTTCTTATTGAGAAAGCCACTTTGGAACATCAGGTCACTAAATGTTTTTCTCAATTAGGGCATAAGGTCTATGAAAGGGCTGTTCGACAGGGGGAAAGCATCGACCTTCAGGATCCGGAAATCCAAAAGATCCTGGACGAGACAAAAAAATTAGACGCTTCTCTGGCTCAAGTGGGCGCAACTCTTGAGATCGAGCGTAAAGCTCAAACAGGTGTGAAACCTAAGACGGTCCGAAAGCGTACCTCAAAGAATTAATTCAGATCCTATTCATGCGAGCGTGGTGAAATTGGCAGACACACCAGCTTGAGGGGCTGGCGCCGCAAGGCATGGAGGTTCAAGTCCTCTCGCTCGCATTGTTCTTTGTGAGCAATGGCGTCATCGTGACGGCTTAAAGTTGGCCGTCTACGACGAACGCGCTTTTTAACAAGAAGGACTTGAAAAGTCCTCGGCGAAGCCGCCCTGATTACCTTAAAAAGAAATCAAAAAGATCAGGACTCGCTCGCATTGTTCTTTGTGAACAATGACGTCATCGTGACGGCTTAAAGTTAGCCGTCTACGACGAACGTGCTTTTTTACGTAAATGATAGATAACTCCTAGACAGAAAGATTTAAAGACTATGATCCCCGCTTACATCTTCAGAGAATATGACATTCGAGGCGTAGCTAATAAAGAGCTTACCGAAGACGTGGCTTATGCCCTCGGCAGAGCCTTCGGGACAACGCTCAAACGTGAAAATAAAAGTAAGGTTGTGATCGGTCACGACCATCGTTGGAGCGGGGAATTTCTCTTCCGGGGGCTTTCGAACGGGTTGAAAGATTGTGGCCTTACGGTAGTGGAGATCGGGCTGATCACTACCCCGCTCATGTATTTTTATGTGACCCATTTTAAGATGGATGCCGGAATTTCCGTGACCGGTTCTCACAATCCCCCTGATGAAAACGGATTTAAATTCCATCTTGCGGATAGGCCGTTCTACGGGAAAGAAATCCAGACGCTCCGGGAATTAATCGAAAAGCAGGATTTTGTTTCAGGAGAAGGGAAAGTAGAACGTCCGGACCACGCTGGGGTCATTAAATCCTACCAGGATTTTGTCGTCAGCGGTTTCCAATTTAAAAGGAAACTTAAAGTCGTTATGGATACCGGGCATGGTATGGCCGGGATCGTAGCTCCGGAACTTGTTCGCCGTTTGGGTCATGACGTGACCGTACTCTATGAGAATTTGGACCCTAAAATGCCGGACCATCAAGCGGACCCTTCGGTTCCGGAGAACATGCGGGACCTTCAGAAAAAGGTTTTAGAACTTCATGCGGATATCGGGATCGCTTTTGATGGAGATGCCGATCGTGTAGGCATTGTAGATGAAAAAGGACAGGTCATCGTTGGCGATAAGGTCCTTTTACTGTATGCCCGGGAGATCCTTACGCGTAAGCCAGGAGCCATTATTATCGGGGACGTGAAAAGTTCCAAACAGATCTATGACGATATTGCCAAACGGGGCGGGAAACCGATTATGTGGAAAACCGGTCACTCCCTCATTAAAGCTAAAATGAAAGAGACCGGGGCCGAGCTTGCCGGGGAGATGAGTGGGCATATGTTCTTTAAGGACCGATGGCTGGGTTTTGATGACGGCATTTATGCGGCCTGTCGTATGCTGGAGATTTTGGATAAAAGCGCCGTTCCGTTGTCAGGGTTACTCGCAGATCTGCCTCATCTTATCTCTACTTCCGAGATCCGTGTCCACTGTCCGGAGGACATTAAATTCGAAGTGGTCCGGAAAGCTACTGAGGATTTTAAAAAGCAATATAAAGTGGTGGATATTGATGGAGCCCGTGTAGAGTTCGATGACGGATGGGGGTTAGTCCGGGCTTCCAATACGGGGCCGGTGATCGTCATGCGGTTTGAAGCGGCCAGTAATAAGCGGCTTTTTGAGATTCAAAGTCTTATTGAAAATGAAGTTAAAGCGCTGATGATGCGCGGTAAAAACTGATGGACTGGGCCGTGATCATGGCCGGAGGAAGCGGTACCCGCTTCTGGCCGGAAAGCCGTCAAAATCATCCCAAACAATTTTTAAATATTTTCGGTTCCAGAACCCTTCTCGAACAGACTTTCCTTAGGATCAAAAAGGTCATTCCGACTGAAAGGATCCTTGTTTTTACACAACAGGCTAAGGCGAATTTTACGGCTAAATTATTGGGCCTTCCCCGATCTCAAGTGATCGGAGAGCCGGTGGGGAGGAATACTGCGCCTTGTGCGGTGTGGGCGGCCATGCGGATCCTAGAAAAAGATCCTTCCGCTATTCTGGGCATATTCCCTTCAGACCATTTTATCCAGAACGAAAAGATGTTTGGCCGGGCTTTACGTGTGGCTTTTTGGCAGGCTGAAAGGGAAAGTTTGCCTGTGACGTTGGGGATCCGCCCGGATCAGCCTCATACGGGTTATGGTTACCTCGAAATGGGGGGAAAGAACATTGCGCGGCAGGGAATTCCGATCTTTCGGCTTAAAAGATTTCATGAAAAACCGGATCTTATTCGTGCGCAAAAATATTTCCGTTCAAAAAGATTCCTATGGAATGCAGGGATTTTTGTTTGGCAGGCAGGCAGCCTTGTGAACGCTACGAAGCGTTTCCTTCCAGACCTCTATCGGTCGATTTCCGAGATCTCCCGCGGGGCGGCTTCTGCTTCTAAAATAAAAAAGGTCTTCAGTAACATTAAAGGCATTTCCATCGATTATGGCCTTATGGAAAAAATGCCGGGGAAGATCTTCACGATCCCGGTCTCTATCGGTTGGAATGATGTAGGGAGCTGGGCTGCTCTCAGAGGACTTCTTCCCTTGGGTCCGGACCGCAATTTAAGTTTTGGGAAAACGTTGCTTGTGGAAAGTTCCGGGAATATTATCAAAGCTAAAGACCGCTTGATTACTGCCGTAGGTTTAAAGGACCATATTGTGGTAGATACCGGAGATGTGATTCTGGTGTGTCCGCTTAGCGAAGCTGAATCGATCCGGAAGATTGTTTTGTCCTTGAAGCAGAAAAAACGAACAAAGTATTTATAAATCTAGCCCTTTCATCAGGGGAGGATGGTATGAAAAAGATAGTCATGATCGGTTTGGTGGTTTTAGCCCTTTCGGGGTGCGTGACATCCCAATATGTGGATAAACAAGGGAGGAGTTGCACCCGGAAATTTTTTACTCCTCTTGGGATCACAACTCATCAGTGCGGAGAGCAAATCCGTGCGGTTGCGGTTCCCGAAGCAGCTGCGCCAGCGCCTGTCCCCACGGGATCTTCGGCTCAGGGACTTGTGGTTTCGGCCAAGCCTATACAAAAATCTTAGTTTAAAAACCTGTTTTCTTCTTTTCCAAAAGGTGCCGTGTGAGTTTCTTTCAAGCTTTAGTTCTCGGGATCGTTCAAGGCTTAACGGAGTTTTTGCCCATCTCAAGTTCTGGGCACTTAGTCCTTTTTCAAACCCTCTTTGGGATGAAAGAGCCCATGCTGGCTTTTGATATCGCTCTTCATGGCGGAACGCTTTTTGCGGTTCTGGTTTATTTTTATAAAGAAATCGTTCAGATCCTTTCGGGTTTTTGGGGAAGCCTCTGCCCGTGTGCTTGCGCTTCAAAAATGGAAAATCCGGTCAAACGGCTTTGGTGGCCCATCCTGCTGACGCTTATCCCCACCGGGATCCTTGCAGTCCTTTTTAAGGACCTGATCGAGCATGCTTTTTCAAGTTTGATCTTTGTCGCTTGCGAATGGTTTGTCATGGGCATGCTGTTGGTCCTGAGCGTTAAGATCCGGGAAGGGAAAAAGACTTTAGGAGAGGTCCATTGGAAAACAGCGCTTGGGATTGGTCTGGCGCAAGGCGTTTCCCTTTTGCCCGCGATTTCAAGGTCCGGGAGTACGATCCTCGCGGGAATGGTAGCGGGGATCAAAAAAGAAGATGCCGCAAAGTTCTCGTTCCTGATCTCGATTCCCGCGATCGTCGGAGCTATCCTTTTAGATCTTAAAGGGGGACTTGAGTATTTAGAGGCTCATGGGATGGTCGTTCTTATAGGTTTTCTGAGTTCTGCCATAACGGGATATGTGGTCATCCATTGGTTGATGGGGATCATCCAAAAAGGACGCTTTTTTATTTTTGGATATTACTGTCTTTTTGCCAGTCTCTTTTCTTTCATCCTGATCTTTTTCTTCCATATTTCATGAAGACCATCCGCTGTCTTTTAAAAAAAGGAAAAGAAAGAGCTGTCCGGAACCGTCATCCCTGGGTCTTTTCAGGAGCGATCGATCAGATTGACGAAGGGTATCAGGCGGGTGATCTTGTCCGTGTTTTTTCCAGCGACGAAACATTCCTCGGGATCGGTTATCTTAATCCCGAATCCCAGATCGTGGTGAGAATGCTGGCCTTTGACGATGTCGCCATCGATAAGGCTTTTTTTGAAAAAAAGATTTTAGATGCGATTGAGATCCGCAAAGCATTTTTATCTTCCGGAACCAATGCTTACCGTTTGATCCATTCCGAAGGGGATTTCTTATCCGGGCTGGTCGTGGATGTTTATGGCGGATATTTAGTCGTTCAATTTTTAACGGCCGGGATCGACGCTTGGAAGAAAACGATCACGGATATCCTGCACCAGGCCTTTCCGTCCTTTTCCATTTACGAAAAAAGCGATGCGGAACTTAGAAAATGGGAAGGGCTAAAGAAGTCTGTCGGGACTCTTGTGGGGGGCGAACCTCCCGAAACCGTAGAGATCCAAGAGAACGGGATCATATTTGAAGCGGACATCCGGAGCGGGCAGAAAACAGGATTTTTTTTGGATCAACGGGAAAATCGTGAACTTGTCCGGTCATTAGCTTCGGGCAAGAAGGTGCTTAATTGTTTTGCTTATACGGGAGGGTTTTCGGTTTATGCCGCAAAAGGAGGAGCTGCCGAAGTGGTTTCTGTAGAGGCTTCGGCGCCTGCGGTTAAATTAGGGAAAAAGAATTTTGAACGCAATCAGCTGGACGAACAAAAATGCACATGGGCCGAGCAGGATGTTTTTGATTATCTGCGTGAAAATAAAAAGGAATTTGACCTGATCATTCTTGACCCTCCGGCATTTTGCAAGAACAAGCAACAGATCCAGCATGCGGCCCGAGGGTATAAAGATATTAACCTTCAGGCGATCAAGCAGATTCGAAAAGGGGGATCGCTTTTTACTTTTTCCTGTTCTTCGTATATTACGCCTGATCTTTTCCAAAAGATCCTTTTCGGTGCGGCAGCCGATGCCAAACGGGATGTGAGGATCCTCAAGAAAACCTCTCATGCCTTCGATCATCCGATCAATATTTATCACCCGGAGGGTGAGTATTTAAAAGGGCTTCTTTGTGAGG
>CAYQTU010000082.1:0-7845 GCA_964420575.1 uncultured bacterium | reverse complement strand
GGTTTTCGAGTTTCCCTTCAAAACTACCGTTGATACTTATTTTTTCGGGGTATTTGAATGAAATCGTCCCCTGCATACTTGCATCAACATCAAGGATCTTTTCCTGCATTTCCTCTTTCTTTTTTGCCATGGTTTGGGTCTCCTTTTAGGCCACCGCTCGGGCGGCAAGAAATAAGCGCTTGAGTGAATTATTACTGTTTTCTTCGGGCTTGTCAACGCGCCAAAAAAGAAAAGCCCTCTTTGAAAAAGAGGGCTTTGATAAATCTATTTGTAGGGGGAAAGTTTAAATTTCAGACGTGCACGAAGGGCAACGTACGGCTTTGATCGGAATCGTCGAACAGCAAAATTTACACTCTTTAGTGGCCGGAGTTGAAGCAGGTGCGGGTTTTGCCGGCGCTTGAAGGCGGTTGATCTGCCTGATTAATAAAAAAATCACAAAAGCAACGATCAGAAAATTGATCACATTGTTGATGAATAGACCGTAATTTAAGGTTGCTGCGCCGGCTTTTTGAGCCTCTGCAAGCGAGACATAATTTTGCCCGGAAAGATTAAGATAAAGATTACTAAAATCCACTTTGCCAAGCAAAAGACCTATAGGCGGCATCAAAACATCATTAACAAGTGAGGTCGCGATCTTTCCAAAAGCTGCGCCAATAATCACGCCAACCGCCATATCAATGACATTCCCTCGCATTACAAACTTCTTAAATTCATCAAATATTTTTGTCATATGTTTTCTCTCCTACGATTTTAGTTAAAAGAAATTATAGCTTGAACTTAGCAATGCAATTATACAGTAAACCATAGAAACAGCTCATATGAGTCCTTTTTTTAGGATTTCTTTAACCTCCACTGCTGTAGCACAATCCCTTTTAAATCATTTTCCCGCTTGAGGAAAAGTAGCTATTGCATCTGGTTTTAGCTCTTCAAAAGTAATCAAATGATTAATAAGAAGGAGCCTTAGAATCGCTTCAGCGGCCATTTGATGGCCCAATGGGTTCCAATGCCCTTCAGGAAAAAACATCTGAGAAATTGCCTCCTGATGAAAAAAAGGCATTATTTCTAATGGCGTTAAGTAACTTACATCGGCCGAGTAATTTTGGAGAGATAATTCTTCTTGCTCGGGTAAAAAGAAAAGGCAAAAATGCGCTCCTTTTTTTTCCACCTTTTCTTTCACCGTTTCAATGATTTCTTGATTCATTTTTTGATTTTCTAGAGCTTTTTGAAGACGAATTTGCTTGGGTTCAATGAGACGAAGGAATCGTCCCGTGCAAGGAGCAAATTCGGCTATTAATCGTAAACGGTTAAAAAGATTATCCATTGGCCAATACTCAAATTGCCCATTTCTAAAAACGGGAAACCTTTGGAAGGGAGTAACACGATTGGAGAAAAAAAGGCACATCGGCATCGTAAAAGAAAAAACATCCCGCGTTAGATCCTGAGTTGTTGGAGAAAAAATAACAAGATCTCCTGGACGCAATTTTGATTCAATTTCTAAAAATCGGACTGCCATTTGGGTGATGCCATAGCCCATAACTCCAAGATTATAAACCGCAATATCATCACGGAGATAACGGTCCGCTAATATAGTTGGGGAGGTATCTGCATTAGAAACACCATGCCCAAAGGTATACGAATCCCCAAAAAAATAAAGACTGCGTGATGGGATCTTCGGATTTTCAATTTTTTTGTATCCATTCTCATCCATTTCATAGATCACATCAAAGCTGCCTGAAGCCCGATGATGGCCTCGCTCCAATGGCCGAGGCTTCCAGCACAGTTTTGCATCGGGGACATGAATATTTTGCAATGTTTGCTTTGGGAAAAGACTTACTATTTTTAGATAACCCAAATATCCGTCTACTATTAAAAAAAGAATTCCAATAAAAACATAAACAAGGATTATGATTAATATATTTTTAGAGAGGGAAAGTTTTTTCAAATCGATAACCATTAAATTTACTCGGCTATGGTTAATGGCGTCCCAAGCATGGGTAGAACCACCATTGATCTCGGGACGAATGGGCGAAATTATAATCGAAACACTTCATTATATCCAGCAATTATGGGAAGACATAGATCGCAGAATTAGCGCCTTTCCAGGCGCTTCCTGATGTCTTCATAGGGGATTTTTTTGTCCAATTTGTCCAGTTTTGGAGAGGTTGATTTATGCTTAACTTATTATTGATGAATGAGATGCATTTGTCCGAGCCTTCGAAGGTGGACAAAATCAGGCCATCTCGGCTTTTTTGCCGTTGTATTTGGCATCTAACTCGATCAAAAGTTTGATAAGATCAGTCGCATTTTGAGCGATCTCCCGCGCATCCTCAAGAGTCAGAGGCTCCTTCGAGTACGGCTGCCAAATTTTGATCGTTTTCTCCAAAAACTCTTTCGAAAAAGTCCTTAGAATCCTCCCTGCTTGCTCTAAATCTTCGTTTGTCATGACGGAGCTCTTTCTTCAACGATGCCAGGATGAGACCATCAACTGCTTTCCAGACATAGGAAACAAATCGGACAGGCTTAAAATTGCCCTTCCGATCGTAATAACGAAGATTGTAGGTCTTAATCTTTTCGTAGAGGAGAAAGATACCTTGGGAAAGAAGGTCTTCCCCGAACCTGCGGGCATAGGCCGGAAACGCACGTTTATGGATGCGAAAGATCACAAATCCAATGTGCCGAAGAACGATTTCCTCCGACTGCGCCTTGCCCCCGCGTTTGGCTTCTCTAATTAGCCGACGTTCCTCTTGAAGGGATATCTTGGAATATTGACGAACAATACCGCCGTATCTTTTCCGCATACTGCATATTCGGAGATACTATCTCTTCTTCAAAATAATCCGCTGTTCGGTCAGAGCTGGCAGCTTGTCGTAAAATGCCTTGATTCGCGAATATTCCGACGCCGGCAGCTCGATACGACGAGTCTGTTTTAGTTCCGAAACCGTAATCGTGTTGCCAGTCTTTTTGATGGTACGCCGCATACTGAAAAATCCATTCGCAATATCAATCCCCTTCGGGAGATGGAAGACCTCAAAATTGGTTGGGATCTGATAAGTCGCAGTAATGCTTTTTATAGAATTAACCGGAAAGAAGATCGGGTTTTTTCTCTCTTTCGCGGTCCATCCTTCAAGGCGAGGCTCTGCCGGTAGGTCGATGACCATCACGCCGTCATTGACGGGATATTCATCCGGACAATCCGTTGTTATTACACTCTCCAAGCGACCGTATTTAGCATCGAGCCTTTCCCAAGACATTTCTAATAATTTCCCACCGACAACCATTTCGTTTTTAAAATTTTCAAAGAATTTTTTTCTTTCCTCTCGGTTCATCGCTTTAACCTTCTTCCTAAAATCAATCGATTCCTGGAGATCCCACATGCACTCTCCTTTATCAATCGCGGACCCGTCTGGACGGATCTCGACGGTTTCTTTAATAGACTCTGTTGCCTGTTCTCTATCGAGTGCTGGCAATTTCTCAAAACGTGCTCCTCCTGAACTGATCACAAGAGCATACCCACCCTGATACTGCAAAGGGTATTCCCCGATGTCGTAACCTTCCAGGAGTGGATCGACATAAAAATCGCCTTCTTTGGAATCATATACTTTAAGCAAGACATGATCGTAAAGGCCCGGAAGTGGCAGATCTTCCTTAGGATCGTTTCCGTCGAACTCCCTAGCAAAAAGGGCCAGGTCGGCCTTGATCCCAATAGCCTCGAGCATGGCTTTTGCGAGAAGAGATTGGTCCTTACAGTCTCCATATTTGTTCCGGAAGACCTCATTTGTCGGGTGCGGCTCTATCGCGTAATTCCCGAACGCCATGGATACATACCGGATGTTTTCCTGCATGTATTCGAGGACACCCCTGACCTTGTCCCGGAGCCCCTTTCTTCCCGCGATCGCTTGTTTAGCTGCCTTACGGATCTCCGGCGTCACTTTCATGTTCTTTTGGATGAGCCCGTAATACCAGGCCACTACGTCTTGCCAGCTTTTGATCGATGAGAATTCGATCCCATCGTTGATGCTTTTAACGGTCGGTGGCGGCAGCAGTTCTTCCCTCGGACTGGTATCAGGTCCGTAATCTTTCCTTTCCCATGAATAAACCATCATTCCGTTTTCTTCTTTGATGGTGGGGTCCCAATTTTTCAAAAATGATTTGAACCGCACTTCAAGGCGCTTGGGAATATGGTAAACGATTCTCTGTTCTTTGATGGGAAATGGCTGTTCCATATGTTCGATATCCCAAAAAACCCTGGGCATCGGCAATCCCTTGGTGATCTTGATATACTCCAGGTCGATTACAGACCCCAGCGCTACCTCCGGCATGGATAGGATCTTCCGCTTCGCACCGGAATACATTGCATACCCCTCATGAACGGTCAGGTCTTGGACTCTTGTAGGTGGGTGTTCCCTGCCATCCGGCGTTACAGTAACGGCCTTCAGAATGCGAACCTTATCGGTGTCCGAGTCATAAATGATCGGAATCTCACCGAAACCAGCCCCGTCTTTGGTTTGGATCAGAACCTTTCTGTGGATATGGGCCTCGAAAGACCAGTCATCCCGAACCGTAACGGCGGTTTCATACAACAACATCATAACGGCCCAGTCCTTGTGCTTTTCATCAAAAGTTAAAGATTTTTCTTCTTGGGCCAAAGCAGGTAGAGCCTCTCCGGCAGTCGATTGAGGCACTGGCGACGTAGGAATCACAAGTTGTTCGGCCTGTGCAAAAAGAAGCGGCCACCCTTTCAAGGCTCCAAAGATCAGCAAGGCGATCACGAAACCTGGTAAACGACTGTTCTGGACAGAGTGAGACTGTGCGGGATTTTTTGCGGGCTGCATGTTGCGGTTCCTCCGGTTGATTGTTCTTTGTCTGGTTTTCCGGTGGGTCTCTGCTGCCGTCAGAATTGCGAGGCGGTAAAACGGGGGCTCACTGGGCCAGTATTAACGGTTCCCTTTACAAAAAGTTGATAATAAAAAATATAGCGTCTTCTATCATTCGTCGCAGATACCAACTATAGCCTGCTTTCATTCCGGATTGTGCCCGCTGTCCCACTCGAATTTGTTCTCGAAAGCGTTGTATTCAAGATTGGCGCCCTGAGTTTGCATGGAAAATTCATTCTCGAATGCGTTATAACGCGGGCTCACATCCGCATCGTCCGGCACTGTTTCCCAGCGGTTCTCAAAAGCGTTATAGACCTGCTTCGCCAGACACGGCGACGAAACAGCCAGCACAAGTATTAAAAAGCAACAAAAGGTTTTCATAGCAGTGCTCCTCCTCTTTGAAAAAGAGTCTACACGACTATAGCGACAACATTATGTCGCTTGTATTTTGTATGGAGATTTTTGAGGGATACTAGGGGTAGAAAAGCGGGAATCAGCCCCAGCGGGGCTTGGAGCCTTTAAGATAGGCGCTAAGGAGTTCCCGGATACGCGTATCGAGTTCCTTAGGTTTGATGACCTGGATGTCAGGGATCCAGTGGATGATGGTCCGCAGGACTTCATTAAAATTGGCATGGGTCTCGAGAATGAGAGAACCGTCTTTTTTCTCCTTCACGATACGCTGGTCCGGGAAATAGATCTTTTTCTTAAAGTAATGGGCCGCGTCTTTATCGATCTCAAGAAGGATCTTCTCCCCCGGATGTTCGGTAAACCAAATATTAACGCTCCGATCGAGAACCGATTTGATATTTCTTGGCGGATCAAATCCCTCATCCAGCAATTCGAGCCCTTTGATCTTTTCGGATCGGAACTTCCGGAACTCCCGTTTTTTGTCTGGCATGGCGAGAAGATACCAAAATCCTTCGAAATTGATCAGTTTGAGCGGACAAAGCTTGTACTCTTCAATCCCTTCCGTACCTTCATACTTAATCAGGACCTTTTTCGACTCATTGATCGCCTGTTCGAGCTCTTTGATAAACGGAAGATTCTTCATGGTGCCCTGGACCTCGGGAAGCTTTACGTAAAACGGTGAGCTGTCCTCACGAGCCAAAACCTTGCTCACCAGACTGCGAAAGGACTCGGAGAAGTTCTTACCCAAAGAATCCGCGATCTCATGAAAAAAGGTAAGCAGTGATGCCTCTTCATTTGTGAGCATGAGCTTGCGGAGCGAAAATCCCGGCATGAAGCTATAGATCCCCTTCTCAGGGGTATCGAGCGGGAATCCGGTGAGATTCAGGAGATCAAGGTCGCGCTGGACGCTTCGGATCGAGACATTAAACTCTTCGGCAAGCTGACTCGATCGGACCTTTCCGCCTCCGTTCAGCTTGTTCAAAATTGAAACTAACCTGAAGATCTTCTTATCGTAGTTCTTGTTTTTCATTTCAATCTTCCCTTCCAATTATTCTTAAAAAACATCCTGCCAGTCGTTCTCTTTGGAATCGAAGCTGGCAAAGATAGCGGCATCAAGCAAGCATGGAGGAATTCCGATTTTGTCACAGATCGTCTGAAAGACATCGAGCACAAAACAATAATAATTCCTGTCTGCTAAAGAACTGCCACTCAATTTGATTGGAAAGCCCATGCGGTTGAGCCACTTTATGACACGGCTGTCGATTGGTATTTCATAACGGGTATATCCGAGCATTTGCAGCAGATTCCGGGCTTGCTTAGGACCAATACCGTAAAAGACGTCCTCCATCTCTTCAGCAACTTTTCTTTCCGCCTGACGACTACTCTCGTGAATTAAAGAATTGACCTGTTGAGCAACAGACTTCCATTTATTTTCATCGTTCATTATCAAAAAATTCTTTTTAAGAAAGACTGCTATAGTAGGCCCCCGCCTGATCCCTCCAAAACCCTTCAGCGTTTTCCTCGCATAACTTTCAATATCATCCATTGAATTGCATTTTTTTAACGAAAGTGGAAACGGCTCAGTTTTCAAAAATCTAGACACTGCTGATTTGGGACCGGATCTTTGTTGAGTGGTTAAAAGACAAGCGGTAAGCGCATGCCAAAATTTTTCTTTGCTTATCGGAGATTTTGACCCTTCAAGATTGCGCTGCTTTCTAGCTTGAACAAACGGATGTCGTTCATAGTCTTGGTAAAACTCTTTGATTTTTGAGATCTCTTCGCTGGCAATTTGAATGTCTATTTTCATAATGGCAGTATACCACACCATGCGACAGCATTATGTCGCGATATTTCAGCTAAGATGTTTTTTGATAACCCCGGCCACGGTCGAGGGCCCGATCCCCTGCTGCTTGCAATAGGAAGAGCGAAGCCACTGCTTTAAAGTTTTAGTATTTTTGCTCGAATTACAGGCTCGACAGCATAAGACAATATTGCCTTCACAAATATGCCGCTCATCGTTATCAATATGCTCCCAAGTAGCGGTTTTCCGCCTGGAGCCCGCCTTAAAGGAATCGCCGCAATAAACACAACGTTTATCCCTTTTTCGAATCTTTCGTTCGAGTTGGTCAGGAATGCCCCACTGATTCGCCATTCTCTTTTTTCATTCCTCCTTTTCTTTCCCATGAGCCCAGATCAAGGCTGCTATCCACCCAACCAATGTGTTACCGAGAAAAAGATTTAACATCATGATCCAAAACCTTTGCGGATGCTGGCGGTTATAGGCTGTGAAGGTCGGGAGCATGTATATATACAATGCGAGCACAATAAGAGCCACAACAAGCAGAAAAATAAAAGCATTCTCCCCCATTTGAGACTTGGCTATTTCCTCCATCCGGTCGTCGACGATCTCGCCGTTCAGGTAAAAGTGGTGATAAGAAAGCGACCAACATCTGAAAACCGTGCCGGGATTCTGGCGAGAATAATTTTTGCATTGCCCATCAGTAAGATAAACGGCTTGCTTGTATTCTACGGAATGTTGCGGATTTGTCTTTGAGGTATATGT
>CAYQTU010000081.1:4760-8011 GCA_964420575.1 uncultured bacterium | reverse complement strand
GGGCTGATATGGCTGGTTGACGATCTGATGTTCTTGGTGCGGAATGATGCAAGGCAGATTAATCTTCAAAAAAAAACCGATCTTCCTCAAATCTCTCATCGAGCAAGTTATTAGTTTGCATCAAGAGCGGGCAAAACAAAAACAAATCGAACTGAGCGCTGATATTAAAAAAGAACCCCAGATTGTCGGAGATGAAATTTATCTCAAACGGTTATTTGCCAATCTTATTGATAATGCCATTAAATTCACTTCGCTTTACGGGAAAGTGACGGTTCATGTCCAGGCAGACCCTGAGAAAGCGGTTGTGACCGTCGAAGATACTGGGATGGGGATAGACCCAAAGGTTTTGGAAAAGATCGGAACTCGATTTTATCGCGCAGATCAAGCCCGCGCCCATGAGGGGGCAGGCTTAGGGCTCAGTATTGTTAAGGCAATCTGCGACTCCCACCGGGCGAATGTAAAAATCAACAGCGTCTTAGGCCAGGGGACTCGCATTGTTATCGAACTGCCTCTTGCTTGGAAATAGCTTTCTTATCTAGTAGTCTCAATAGAGCCTCGTCCTATAACCTTTCTGGTTAAAATTATTTAATACTTTTTTAATCCCTTTTTAATGTGACTACTGTTAGCATTTTGTTAGGAAGAGGAAATGAAGCGATATAAAGTTATAAAAAATTAAAAGATGGAAAAAACGGAAATGGAAATAAGCAATCAGCTTTTAAAACCATTTATCGAAAAGATCGAAAGCGAATGGAAAGATCTCTATGATGAGGTCAGCCTCAATTCGAGTGATGAGGCCCTTCAAATGAAACCTGTGATCTCTCAAAAGATCCGGCAACTTGAGCGATTGCGGTTGGCGGCTTTTTATCAAGAACAAGATGTTATTCGCTTTCAGGAATTTCCGACGCTGAGGGAAGCTTTAAGGCATTTAAAATTAGATTTAAGGTCCGCACGCCGTAAATGGCATTGTTATTTGGTTTCAAAGATTCGAACTCAAAAAAGACAGGAGCGAGCGCACGATGTGGCGTCCAATGCTCTGTAATGAGAATATTTTTGCTGATATCCAGGCTGAAAACCCTGAAAAAGCGTTTGAAGTGATATTGTCTGCTCTTAAGGCGCCTGGTCTGGATCTTATCCAAAGAAAAACTATTTTAAGGCTTCTTACTTTTAGAGAACAATATGGAACGACAGCATTGGGGCAGGGGATCGCGTTGCCTCATTGTTTTTCCCCGGATATTTCTTCCCCGATCGTCGCTTTCGCACGTAGCCGTAAAGGGATAGACTTTCCTTCTCTCGATGGTCGGCCCGTGCATTTTATTTTTTTGCTGATCTTGCCGCAATGTGCGGATGCAGAACAGACAAAACGTGATTTGCTTCAGCGGATCAAATGGTTTTTAAGTGACCGTTATCTCCAGGAGCGTTTAAAAACAGCGGACACTGTTGATGAAATAAAAACGCTTTTGGTTCCAGAAGTTGATTCGTTCGAAATCGTTTCTGAGCACATGGAGGCATAAAAAAATTTTTTGTAATTGAATGTGCCCTGATCAAAGAACGGTTGAAAGGCGGGGGGTCTTACAACTGGGCAGATCGGGGCACTTTTTTTTGGGGATCAGGTCATTTTTTTTGTTTCTTCTTCTCGAATCTCAGAAAGGCTTCAATCAATCTGAGTTTTTGAGTATTTTTTAAGGGTTTAAGGATGATTTTATTACTTGCTTTCTTGATTGAAAATCGTAAGATAGCGCTGTCAAAAAAATAGATGAGAAATCAGTAAAAAATAGTAAACGGGAAGAGAAAGTTTTAGTAGGCTTTGAAATCATTATAAATTTTTTTGTTGTTTCACTGAAGCACGCCTTTCTCTCGCCCATCCACAGCAGGAACATTTAAAGAACGGGATTTTAAATGCCTTTCCGCATGAGAGAAAATATTCAAATGCGTTTAAATAAACGCATTGAGGATATCGAGCACGGCTATCGACAAAATGTCGGGATCATCGGTCCGCTTGGCGTTGGCAAAACAAAACTTCTTTCGGAATTCTTTCAATCCCTCTCGAGAAATCCAAAGCTTATTCCTGTTTACATCCATGCCGAAACGATCGATGCGGATCAATTGATCGAACAATGGATGGGGGCAATGCTCAGTAGTGTCCTTTTGGACCGGACCCTGAACATTCCTAAGACCCTGGACGCGCTTATCCGTGAAGCGGAGCCGTTTATTCCCCAAACATTACTTGCCATTCAGCAATTGAAAAAACTCATGCGGCAGGAAAAGAACATTTTGTTGGTCAAAGAACTTTTTGCCCTGACGGGTAAATTAGCTCATGAACTCAAACGAAAAGTTATTTTGATTATTGATGAATTTCAGGCCTTGGAAAAACTTCCTGTCCCTGATCCTTTTGCATTGCTTGGAAAACAAATGATGGTAGACAAGGAAACTTTGTACCTTGTTTCCAGTTCTGCGACTGACCGCGCGCGCGAGATTTTTCGTGACAAATTATCTCTTCTGTTCGGAAATTTTGAGATCTTAGAGCTAGTGCCTTTTGGTTTTATGGAAATGGAGCAATATTTAGCCTCACGCCTGCCCGCACATCGCTGGAGTTATCCGTTGAAAAAGTTCTTATTCCGAATGACTGACGGAGAGCCGCTATATTTGGATCTTTTTATGAATCGTCTTGAGAATTATGAGCTCCATGAAGTTCCGCAAAATGTCAGTCCATCGGTTCTTTTGGATGTTTTTTGTCAGGAGCTTTTTGACCGACGCGGCCGGATCGCACTTATTTTTGAACGGCGTATCGAACAATGTGGCCGGATGGCAAGACATAGCGGGCCCTATATACGAACCATGCTGGCATTGAGTTATGGCTGTCGTAAGATCGTTAACATCGCCGCTTTCATTAAAGAGCCTATTGCTGAAGCGAAAAAAATATTAAAACGGCTTACCCAAGAAGGATTGATTGTCAAAAGCGGTTCTTTTTATCATATTCCGGACGTACTGTTCCGGTTCTGGCTTCGCGAAGTTTTTCAAAAACGTCACAGTCTTTTTCTTCCCGAAGAGCGGTTGCTTTGGAAACAGCTTTTTGACGCGTTAAATCGGATCCTTGAGGCAGCCATGGATCCTATGGACGACCAGATTCAAAGTCGTCTCGAGCGTCTTTTGAAAGAATTCCGTAATGATACCGTTGAGATCGATCAAAAGAAAAAACAATGCCCGCATTTTTCTGAGATCATAGGTAAGCCATCCCATGATGCGGTACAGAC
>CAYQTU010000081.1:0-4750 GCA_964420575.1 uncultured bacterium | reverse complement strand
GACTTTCCTTGCCCGAAGCAATCGCGGGAAATGGTTTCTACAAGCTACGGCCGATTGGGTGGGGGAAGAAGCCATCGCATCGTTTCTTGCGGAATCGAAACATGTTCGGAAACTCCAAAAGCGGATCCTAATGCCCCTTTTGGGGATCGATCAAAATGCCCGATTGATGGCCCAGGAAGCAAAGATCGAAATGCTGGATCTTCGGCAACTCAACATACTTTTGGATCTTTATGACCTTCCGAAAATTATCATTTTGCCTAAAAAGGGGAGCTATGAACCCAAAGAAAGCTATGGATCGGATGTGGGCACCATGGCGCAAAACTTATCTACGCGCCAATCCGCTTAAACAAAAAGGGTGTCTTTTTTGTCGGTTGCTCAAGGAGCGCCGTGATTCTAAGAATCTTATTCTTTTCCGAACCCCTGCCTATGCCGTTCTGCTGAACCGTTACCCCTACAATAACGGGCATCTTATGATCCTTCCGCGCCGGCATATCGCGTCTTTATCAAAAATGAACTCCCGTGAACGAGCTGAGTTTTTTGGAGTGTTAAATCGAGTGTTAGAAGGACTCCAGCGTGCATTTAAGCCGCATGGCTTTAATTTAGGGATGAATATTGCTGATGTCGCAGGAGCGGGGATCCCGGACCATTTGCATTGGCATATTGTACCGCGGTGGAAAGGGGATGTGAATTTCATGCCTGTCGTAGGGGGAGTGAAGGTCATTTCTGAATCTTTGGAATCTGCCTATGAGTTATTGCGCGACGTATTTTCAAAAAATAAACATGTCCGAAACTAAAACCTAGGGATACGATGACTGCAATCGAGGAAAAAAAAGAAACCACCTCTAAAAAGAGGTCCGATCTCGGTAAAAGAATCTTAAGCCCTCTGGAACGTTTTTTAATCCCGAATCCCCAATGGCAGGAAGGATTTGAATCGTTCTCAACGCTTTTTGGAAAGCCGGTGGGGTGGTTGATTCTTTTTGAGGATCATGGGCGGCAAAGGATGATCCGTTTATCCCGCAGTAAGAACTGTTCTTTTTTCTGTAAATCAGGGACCTCTCAAACCGAATGCGAAGCATTTCTGACTAAATTTACGGACCAGCTTTCTCATGATGAAGAAACCGCGGAAAAACTGCCTCTTTTTTACCGATGCGCTTTTGGCAAAAGTAGTCTGATTTTCGGCCTGCGCTATCTTGGCGCCTTAAAAGGTTTTTTGATTTTTTGTTCGGTCAAAAAACCGGAAAAAGAAGTTCGGGGGCTTATCGGGCCGTTCAACTATTTTTTAGCCAGCCAGGTTGAACTCGCCTATAAAAATTTTGAACTGAACAATTTTTATGAAACAGTCCACCCCAGGGCTTTGGCGCTTTCAACTATGCATTCGGTGCACCGTGTTATCAATTCCTCATTACGGCTCAAAGACCTTTTGCCGCGTATCGGGCGTCTGAGTGCGCAGATCCTTAAAGCGCAAGGTTGTTCGATCATGCTTACGGATCCGGAGCGGGAATATCTCATTCCTTTCTTCTCGTTTGGGAGCCATCCCAAATTCATTCACCGCCAGCGATTGCGTATCGGGCGGGGACTGGAAGGGCGCATCGCGGACACGGGTGAGTTTTGTTTACATAAACGTTATATTGCGGTGCCTTTTATTGAAGATGATGTTGTGGGCGTGCTTACGCTTTGGAATAAAATGGACCGCCAGATTTTTACTAAGATTGATCTCGAGATCCTTAAATCTCTTTCCGAGCAAGCTGTGGTTGCGATCAAGAATGCCCAGCTTTTTGAACAGACCGAAGAATTGACGGTAGGAAGCATTAAAACGATCAATGAGCTTTTGGAGCGGCATTTTGGAGGACAGCGAAGCCATCTCGAGGTGGTAGGTGAAATCGTGATTGAGGTCGGAAAACAACTTGGTCTGTCCGGCCAAGACCTTGTTCATATTGAACGGGCGATCCTGCTTTTGGATACAGGACAGCTTGCTTTTCCCAATCAGGCCTGGCGTAAAAAAGAAAAACTGACGGAGAAAGAACTCGAGGCCGTGCGCAGTATTCCGATCCGGGGAGCCAACCTGTTGCGGTCGATCACATCGTTAAAACCGGTAATTCCTATCATCATGCACCACCATGAGCGATTTGACGGCAAAGGCTACCCGCAAGGGCTCAAAGGGGATGAAATCCCCATTGGCGCTCGAATTGTTTCTGTGGTAGATTCGTTCGAGGCGATGATTTCAAAGCGGCCTTATAAACCTCAGCTTTCGGTCAAAGAGGCGATTGAAGAGATCGTGAAGCATAAAGGGACACAGTTCGATCCGGAAGTGGTGGAAGCTTTTTTGCGCGTGATGCGAGACAAGAATATTTTGGACAAAGTCGCTCTGAGCGTTAAGAACATGCAATAAGCGGAAATGTTTTTTGCGGAGAAAAAGCAATGGCAAAAATGAAGATCAATATTCGAAAACCCCAGTATCTTGCTTCAAAGGAAAAAGAGAATAAACCGGGGCCCATCCCTAAAATGTCAGTCGGTGTTGAGCCGGAACCTGAGCAGGGTCTTTCATTTTTTGACGGGCTTTTGCTGCTGATTTGCTACGGCTGTTGTGGGCTTGTCGGCTGGTATGTTTATCAAGCCGTGCAGGGTTGACTTTATCCGGTTGAAGTAAAAGATTTTATAACGATTCGGGGTTTTAAAAACCATGAAGATTTTTTCAGTTATTTTATTCGTTCCCTTCCTCTTAGGTTGCGCTGCTTCAGATAGTGATTTAAAAATGCTTAATCGTCAACAGGCCGCAACGATCGAAAGCCTTAATCGTGAAATCGCTCGACTCAACCGAGAACTTGATGAGGCTGTTTCTTTACGGCGGGAGACCCCAAAAAACGATCAGGATTTTAAAAATAATGTTTTTGTCAAGTAATCGTCCTTGTCTCTTTGAAATGGTATGTTAAAAAAAATTGTTTTTGTCGTTAGTTTTTTTATCCTTTTAAGTCTGGTGTCATTAGGGGTGAACCGCTGGGCGTATTTTGAAGTTCAGAAGAGACTGAAAGTCGAAGTGAGCGGGGAATATAGACCCGCATTTTTACTGCCCGCATTTCATGTTCGAAATGCGCGATTTACTTGGCGGGATAAAGTTCAGCTGATTAAAGGGGATGTTCAGGTTTATTTTGATCTGTTGTCATTATTATCTCCGTCAGGACTTCGGATCATTATTGAAAGTCAAAATAGCCAGATCAGATTTTTAGGGGCTTGGGCTGCCCAGCAAGGAGTTGAAGAAGCGCTGATCCAGCAATTGAAAGTTGATATGGTGATCGGAAGCAAGAAAGTTAAAGAGATACGTTTTGCGGAAGTGAAGTCCCCAAGTTTTCAGTTTTCGATAAAAGACGCCGATAATTAAACGGTAAATTCAGAATGGTTTTATAGATCCTATGCGAAAAAAACTCGACGATTTATTTAAAGGCATTCCGATCCTCGAAAAGGTCCACTGGGATTCTAAGAGGCATTTTAAGAAGGTCACTGCGGATTCGCGAAACATTGAAGAAGGAGATATCTTTGTCGCGTGTCCGGGTACGCGTATGGACGGGCATGATTTTTTGGGTCAGGCGATCTTCGCAAAAGCTTCTGTCGTTGTTTTTGAGAAAGAGCAGGAAATCCCTATTCCTCCACATGTGACAGCTATTCGAGTTCGTGATTCTAAGGCCGCTCTTGCAATGATCCTCAACCGTTTTTATGATCGCCCTGATCAGAAGCTTAAACTTATTGGTGTGACCGGTACAAACGGAAAGACTACGACCAGTTATTTAATCCACAAATTACTCTCAGAAAAGGCCCCTACAAGCTATCTGGGAACATTATGGTATGAACTGCCTTCGGGTAAAACCCCATCAGTGAATACCACTCCTGGTCCAGAGGTCCTGATCCCGATGTTCCACCAAATGTATCAGGAAGGAGTCCGCTATTGTGTTATGGAAGTTTCATCCCACGCCATCAGCCAAAGGCGGGTTCATGGTCTGGAATTTGAGCTGGGTATTTTTACGCAATTAACCCAGGACCATTTGGACTATCACCACAATATGGAACATTACTTCCAGACCAAGCGGAGTTTTTTTTCCGGCCCGGAAGCCCCTAAGAAAATTTTGATCAATCAGGATTGCCTCTACGGACGGAGACTGATCGAAGAATGGCCTCATGTGAAGACATTCAGCGTTTATCACGAAGCGGATTATTATGCCAAAGATCTTGAGATGAGTTTCCAGGGGACCCGTTTTTGTATGAAGTACCGTAACCGGGAGATCCCGTTCCAGATCCGTTTGCCAATGCGGTATAACGTTTCAAACGCGGTTGCCGTACTGAGCGCACTGGACCAGCTGGGTTTTGATCTTGAGGATTTTCGCGGAGCGTTGGAAGAGATCCCTGCCATTCCGGGCCGCATGGAGCGTGTGGGGACAGGTGATGATTTTATGGTTTTTGTTGATTATGCTCATACCCCGGACGCTTTTGAAAAGGTTCTTGCAGATGCCCGTGAAATGAATCCCAAAAGGATTATCACTGTTTTTGGGTGCGGGGGAGACCGCGACCGGACCAAACGCCCCTTGATGGCTCAAAGTGCAAGCCGATATTCCGATGTTCTTATTCTTACTTCGGATAACCCTCGCTCCGAAGACCCTGAAGATATCCTCAAAGATATGAAAGTCGGACTTCCACACCCTTCCCCTGCGTCACTTGCGGTGCATGAGATCTTAGATCGACGTGAAGCTATTGAGAAAGCGAT
>CAYQTU010000080.1:0-8047 GCA_964420575.1 uncultured bacterium | reverse complement strand
TCTTAATCAACGCATCCTGGAATTCTTGAGGGAATAAAAAACTTGTCTTCTCGATTTTGGGCGGCGGAAAGATATTTAATTCTTTTTTGCCCTGGAGGTAAGCGACTAATGAAACTTCAATGCGTTGCTCCTCAAGGAACATATTTTTTTCAGTATCCCGAAAAAGCGCCCTGGAAAGCTCTGCATACATTAAAAATGAAAAACCCGCTAAAAAAACCGTAAGGATAAATGCGTACCATAGCGTTAAACGGAATTTAACGGACCGGAACTGTTTCATGGGACGATCAACCGATATCCCGTTCCGCGAACGGTTTCAATACGGACTTTTGCTTGTTTTTCATCGATCTTTTTTCTTAAAAAATTGATATAAACATCAATGGTATTACTCATCGGATCAAAATGCAGGTCCCAAACATGTTCCGCAATCGCTGTCCGCGAAACCACTTCCCCAATGTGCCGCATGAGAAATTCAAGGAGGGAAAATTCTTTTTGGGAAAGAGACACTTCTTCCGTTCCAACCTTCACTTGCCGTTTGATCAAGTCTACCAAGACACTGCCGGCAGACAATACCGTTTTATCTTTTAAATTCGGCGGCCTTCGCAGCAAGGCCCTGACCCTGGCTAAGAGTTCTTCGAAACTAAAGGGCTTGGTCAAATAGTCATCCGCTCCTTGGTCTAAGCCATGGATCTTATCTTCCACGGAGTCTTTTGCCGTAAGGATCAAAACCGGAACTTGGCTTCCGGTTTTTCGAACCTTTTGACAAAGATCCACCCCGCTCATCTTGGGCAGCATCCAGTCCAGGATAAGCAGATCATACTCATTCGTCATGGCATATTCCCAACCCTTCTCTCCGTCCTCGGCAAGGTCAATGGCATAGCCTTCTTCTTTCAATCCCCGTTCTAAGAAGCTCGCCATTTTCTTTTCATCTTCAACCACTAAAATTCGCATAAGAGTCTCCTTACTCCCCTTCCGGGTCAAAATGCACGGTAACATCCGCTTGAGAATGATATTCCTTGATCTTATCGATCAAGGATTCGGTCATTTCATGCGCTTTTTTAAAATCATCTTCTCCGCGGATCTCAATATGAAAATCCAAAAAGAGCTGGTTCCCGACCTTCCGGCTCCGCAGATTATGCACGCCGACAATAGCAGCATGATGCCTTAAGATCAGCATTTTGATCTGCTTCAATTCCGTGATCGAAAGCCCACGGTCTAAAAGCTCAGAAATTGCCCTTGTTAAAATTTCGACTGCTTGTTTAAAAATATAGAGCGCAACAAAGATCGAAACAGCCAGGTCCCAAAAAACACTTTTTGTGATCCCTACCAAGATCAGGGCCGAAATAATGCCGACGTAATTGACAAAATCCATCGCATAGTGAGCTTTTTCTGTTCCGAGGATCAACGACTTATTCTTCTTTGAAAGAGCACTCAACCGCCATGTCAGCCCTAATGTCACCAAACCCGAAAAAACAATGACCCCTACCCCTAAAGGGATCTCGGAGACATAGCTCCCCTGAAACAAACGCTTCACGGCCTCATAGATCACAAATGAACCGCTAACCCCGATAAAAAGACTTTGGAACAAAGCCGCCAGACTTTCCACTTTCCCATGTCCATAGGCATGTTCCTCATCGGGGGGCTTTGAAGCAGCCCGGAAAGCAAAAAAATTCAAGGCTGACATCATCGCATCAAGCGTCGAATCTAACGCGGAGGCCATGATCGCCATTGAGTGCGTCATGATCCCCGTTGTGAATTTTACGATCATCAGCAAAACCGCGGCGCCGATGGAAAGGGCTAACGCCTGCCGCGTTTGCTTCATATATTGATCAATGCCTTCTTGGGTCATGGTTCACTCCCTGGATTTAATCTTCGGCCTCAAAAATTTCCTGATAAATGGCAAGATCTTCTTTAGAAAAGCAAATATACCGGATCTCTTCAAAATCTTCGTTGAATTCGCGCGCAGCTTTCAACGCGATCCGCGCCGCATCTTTTTTAGGATATCCGTAAACACCCGTACTAATGGCCGGGAACGCAATGGTCCGCAATCCATTTTTTTTTGCAAGAAGAAAACTGTTGCTATAGGCTTTTCGCAAAAGTTCCGGCTCACCGTGCTTGCCGCCACGCCATATCGGACCAACGGTATGAATGATCTTTTTCGCTTTCAATTTTCCTCCACGCGTTAGGACCGCTTCACCTGTAGGGCAGCCCCCTATCTTGCGGCATTCCGCCATAACCCCAGGGCCTGCGGCTCGGTGGATAGCGCCATCAACTCCACCCCCTCCTTTTAATCCGGTATTGGCAGCATTCACGATAACCTCAACATCCTCTTGGGTAATATCTCCCTGCTTAAGAAGAATCACCATATTTATTCCTCTTCTCCCAAAATCTGTAAAACGATCTCCCTCGTCCGGGCCGTATTATCAAAATCGATCAACACCACTTGCTGCCAAGTCCCCAGAGCAAATCGTCCGTCAAGGATAGGAACGGTCAGTGACGGCTTTAACAAAGAAGCTCGCACATGCGAAAACCCATTACCATCATGCCACGCCTTCTCATGATCATAATATTGCTCTTCAGGTGCGATCTTTTCAAAAACAGCTTTAAGGTCCTTAACGAGACCCGGCTCATACTCCACAGTAGTGATCCCGGCCGTTGAACCGATGACAAAAAAAGTTACCTGTCCGTTTCGGATCTTGCTTTCCCGGAGGATCTCTTCTGCATCCTTCGTAAGATCATGGATATCGGAAAAACCTTTTGTTTTACGGCGGATCTTCGCAGTGACAATCTTCATCAGGAATATATCTCTAAAATAAATCGCTCTCTATTTCAACCGCTTCTTCATAAGCGATTCGGCTTCAGTGACAAGCTTTTGCATTTCAAAAGGCTTGGTAAAGAAAGCGTCAGCCCAGAACTTTGTCCGGCTCGAAGAGTCCGGCTCTTTAACATAAGCGCTCATCAAAATCACAGGGATCTGCTTATGCTTTTCAGATTGTTTCAGCTGTTTGCAGATCGTATAGCCATCATGCCCCGGCATCATGAAGTCAAGAATAATAAGATCAAAAATCGTTTCGTCGATCTTTTTAAGGGCCTCATCCCCATCCTTAGCCCAAACCGTTTGATGTCCGTTCGCGGAAAAACGAGTGGTTAAAAGCTCCACAAAATCTTCTTCATCGTCAGCAATAAGTATTTTCCCCATCTTTAACCCCCTGATCCTATTGGCTTATTTTCGCTTAAATTGTTTCTCAAGGTCAAGTAGCGAATATTTCAGGAAAGTCGGCCGGCCATGAGGGCAATTAAACGGATTATCACAGCGGGCCAGACTTTCCAAAAGATTTTGGATTGCTGACGTTGTTAAAGGATCATGAGCTTTAACAGACCGGCGCTTACACGCAACCAATGCCGCAATATCTTCTTTCTGCTTCCCAAGGCCAGTATGTATTTGCCCTGTTTCCTTTTCTTCGAGATAAGTTTTAAGGATCTCTACGGGGTTCCCATCTTGAAAAATAGCCGGTACCGCCCGGATCACGAATGATTTCTCTCCAAAAATTTCGACCTCAAAACCTAACCGATTCAAAAAAGGAAGACTTTTCTTCATCGGCTCGACCTGCCTCAAATGAAGCTCCAGGACTTCTTCCATAAGAAGTTTCTGTCTGGACGGATGAGAAGACCCAAAATTCTTCAAAAGCTCTTCAAACATGACCCGCTCATGAGCGGCATGCTGATCAATGATCACATACCCCTCTCTCGTTTCGGCTAAAAGATAAGTGTGATGGATCTGCCCTAGGATCTTTGTGATCCATAACTGATTCCGAAATGAAATAAAAACTTCGTGAGCTTTTGGCTGTAAATGCTGTAACTCGTTTGGGGGTTCTGATATCTTTAAAGAAAGAGCTTCTGCATGTGTCCTTTCTTCAAAAGAAAGCTGCCCCCAATGATCGTGTTCTTTTTTTTCAATGCTTTTCTCAGAAACAGAGGTTTTAAATGAAGGAGCAAGGTCGTTTTCTTTTGCAAGGGCCCCTTCAACCGTTTTTTGGATCAGGGATTTGATCAGCGCTTCATGAGAAAGACGTACTTGCTGTTTGGTCGGATGGACGTTCACATCAACATATTCAGGGTCCACTTCAAGAAAAATAATGGCGGACGGGAATTGTCCCTGCATCAAACGTCCATGATATCCCGCCTGTAAGGCATGGCTCAGGCTGTAAGCTTTCACCCACCTTCGGTTCACAAAGAAGAACTGTTGCGCCCGGTTCCCGGAAGCCATCGACGGCTTCCCGATCATGCCCGAGAGCTTAATATGAGGCATCTCATTTTGGAGAGGAAGAATTTCGGTCGACCACCGCTCTCCTAAAAGAGATCTTATGCGGGAATAAAGATCTTGCGTCGGAGCAAGATCTAATAACGTTTTTTCCCCAGAACGCAATGAAAATCCTGCATTCAAATGCGCGAGCGCAAAACATGTCGCTATATCCTGGATATGCCCAAGTTCCGTACTGTCCTGTTTCAGGAATTTCCGTCGCGCCGGTGTATTAAAAAAAAGATCCCGGATTTCAACGATTGTTCCCGGCGCTATCGAACAATCTTTAGCGCTCATCAAACGCCCACCATCCACCGTTAACTCTGTCCCTGAAAGCGTTTCTGGTAATCGAGTTTGCATTGTGAATCTGGAAACCGCCGCAATGCTCGGGAGAGCTTCTCCGCGAAATCCAAAACTTACCAAATGAGCTAGATCTTCCGCTTTTTCGATCTTACTGGTCGCGTGACGCTGCAGGGCCAATTCCGCATCGCCGGCGCTCATTCCTGAACCGTTATCCGCTACCCGGATCAGACTCTTTCCGCCATGCTTAACGAGGATCTCAATGCGATCGGCTCCCGCATCTAACGAATTTTCTACAAGCTCTTTGACGATCGACGCAGGCCTTTCGATCACTTCACCCGCTGCGATCTTATTAGTGATCGATTCGGAAAGAACCCGGATTTTAGAGAGTGTCTTGGAGGGCATGGCTAGTTCTGCTTTTCTTGCTTCAGCTTATTTTTCCAATCGACGATTTTATTCAGGGCTTCAATGGGCGTTAATCGATCCAAGTCGATTTGAGCTAATTCCTCAGTAACAAGACTCTGCTTTTGCTCAAGGAGGTCAAAAAGGGTCGGCCCTTGGGCAACATTTTTCTTATTGGCCTTCGGTTTTTTGGATTCAATGATCTGGGTAGCTTCGGTATTTTCATTTTCCAGAATTGAAAGGATCTCTTTAGCGCGGGCCGTGACCGTTTCTGGGATGCCGGCAAGCTTGGCCACATGGATCCCGTAGCTTCGGTCTGTCGCCCCGCGAGCGACTTTCCGTATGAAGAAGATGCCGTCCCGGGTTTCTTTCACTGTCATGACATAATTCTTGATCCCCGGAAAATGCTCTTCGAGTTGGGTCAATTCATGATAGTGCGTGGCAAAAAGAGTCCGCGGCCTGTTTTTGCTTTGGGCTAAGAATTCGCAGATCGCCCACGCAATGCTTACGCCATCAAAAGTGGAGGTCCCACGGCCCACTTCATCAAGGATCAATAAACTCCGCTCTGTGGCTTCTTGTAAAATATGTGCCGTCTCAAGCATCTCCACCATAAAAGTACTTTCCCCACGCGCAAGATCGTCTGAGGCTCCGATACGCGTAAAAATACGGTCTACAAGTCCGATCTGACAGCTTTGAGCCGGAACAAAGGACCCCATTTGAGCCAAAAGAACGATGTGAGCGATCTGACGGATATATGTCGACTTTCCTGCCATATTCGGTCCGGTCAACAGGATCAGCTGATTCTTTTCACAATCCATGAAGCAATCATTCTCCACAAATCGTCCTGACGGCAACATACTTTCCACTACAGGATGCCTTCCCCCACGGACCGAAAGGACCTTATCTTCTTTTACTTCTGGAAGTGTCCAGCGTTTTTCCGAAGCCGTGCGGGCTAAAGAGATCAAAGCGTCCAAAATACCGATCGCCTTAGCCATTTCTTGAAGCGGCGCAAGATCGGAAAGGATTTGGTTTCGGATATCCAAAAAGATCTGATATTCAAGGGCCTTGATCTTGTCCTGAGCTCCGGAGATCTTTTCGTCCCATTCCCGAAGCTCCGGAACAATGAATCTCTCGGCATTCGCCAAGGTTTGACGGCGAATATAATTTTCCGGAACGGATTGCAGGTTCGTCCGGCTGATCTCGATCGCATAACCAAAGACCTGGGAATATTTCACCTTCAACGATTTGATCCCGGTCCGGTCAATCTCCCGCTGTTGGAATTCCAGGATCCATTGTTTGCCTTTTTGGGAGATCTGCCGCAATTCATCTAATTCCGCGGAGTATCCGTCACGGATGATCCCGCCTTCCTTGATGGTCAAAGGAGGCTCGTCGACGATCGATCGACTGATCAATTCACTTAATCTGGGAAAAGGTTGGATCTGTCTCTGGACCTGCCGTAAAAGATCAGGTTCAAAAGTAGCCAAAAGATTCCGTATCTCGGGGACACGGTCCAAGAAAAGTTTCAGATTGATCAGGTCCCGGGCATTGGCAACTCCGTAATTCAGACGGCTGAGCGTCCGCTCCATGTCCTTGACCCCTTTAAGTAAGTAGCAAAGCATGTTCAACCCCTGGTCTTGGCAGATCAATTCATTCACTGAACTCTGCCGTTTACGGATCTCATCTACATCCAACAAAGGATGCGTCAGCCAATGGTAAAGGGTCCGAGACCCCATGGCGGTCAAAGTCCGGTCAATGATCGAAAGGAGCGTCCCATGGTCTTTCCTTCCGGTCAAAGAGGTCACCAGCTCCAAACTCCGCTGCGCCTGGCGGTCTAGGATCATGAATTGACTCGAATTAAACAGACGGGGTTTTTGAACATGGTCTAAAGCGCTATGAAAATGATCTTTCAAATAGTAAAGAAGGGCACCGCAGGCTCCTACCGCAAGTTCATGCTCATAAAAAGCAATTCCTTTGGAAGAGCCAAGTTTCAAGATCTCGGTCATAAGCTTGAGGGATTCTTCATATTCAAAGATCCAGTCCTCATAGACCGTAAGCGCTGCGTTGAGATTTTCTTTGATATAACGCACCAGCTCATCCTGTTTTTCTAGAGTTTTTGAAATGATCACTTCACGCGGCGAAAGAAGCGTCAGCTCGTCCAAGATCCGGTTTGCCGTGATCTCCCGGACATAGAACTCTCCAGTGCTTAATTCAAGATAAGCGAGGACCGTCGCCCGCTCCCGACAAAGAAGAGCTGCCATGTATTGAAGGTTCTTTGCAGGGGCTTCGTCATCAAGATAGGTTGCCGGCGTAATAATACGCGTGATCTTTCTTTCGACCAGGCCTTTGGCCTGTTTGGGATCACCCATCTGCTCGCAGATCGCCACTTTAAGATTATGATCAAGAAGAGTTCGGACATACCCTTGAAAAGCATGATGCGGGATCCCACACATGGGAATACGGCCGGCTTCTCCCCCTTCCCGACCGGTAAGGGTAATATTCAGAATATCCGAGCCGCGGATTGCATCGTCAAAGAACATTTCATAAAAGTCCCCGAGCCGGAAAAAAAGGACTGTCTCTGAGGGGAGGCTCCTTTTGATCGAACGATACTGTTCCATCATAGGAGTTAATTTTGCTTGAGTTTCAAGACTTGAGCTATGAGGTTCTTCGGACAATGGGATCTCCTTCAAGATGAGGCCCTAGTATACTCAAATCTCATGGAACTATCATTAAGAAATTCCGATAAAAAAGAGGAAAAAGAAGAGACTCCTTGAAAAGGCTAAGGGCTAATCCGCCCAACGGCCGTTGATCTTGATGCGCATGCGACGGACCCCCCATCGGAGGGCTGCCTGATGTCCTCCGCGAGAGTCAGAAAAGAAAATATCAATGTGCTGCCCACGGATCTTACCGCCACGATCCTCCACCGTAAAATGTTTTTGCCCTCCTAAAAAATGGCTAATCGCCCACCAATCGGCCAATCCAAGAGGAACTAATTCCACGCGGGATCCGAACGGAATAGATCTATCCGCGGCCACGGCGCCCCAATGTATG
>CAYQTU010000079.1:0-8154 GCA_964420575.1 uncultured bacterium | reverse complement strand
CGGAAAGCCTTGAAAAAATCATCGCCAAGGAACGTCCGGATGCGCTTTTGCCGAACCTTGGAGGACAAACAGGACTCAATCTTTCTTCGACTCTGTATAAAACAGGGATCCTTGAGAAGTATGGAGTGCAGATTATCGGGGTCAAAGCAGATGCTATTGAGCGCGGGGAGGACCGAGAGGTTTTTAAAGCGACCATGGCTCAACTTGGCATTCCCGTACCGCAATCCGCCACGGCAAATTCTGTCGAAGAGTGCGAAACCATTGCGCAGAGGATTGGTTACCCGGTTGTGATTCGTCCGGCCTACACCATGGGGGGTACTGGAGGGGGCATTGCTTACAATGTGGAAGACCTCCGGGTGATCGCGCTTCGGGGACTTACAATGAGTATTGCGCGCCAAGTCTTGATCGAGGAAGCAGTGATCGGGTGGGAAGAACTCGAGCTAGAGGTAGTACGTGACGCTAAAGACCAAAAGATTACCGTTTGTTTTATTGAAAATGTGGACGCAATGGGGGTCCATACCGGGGACAGTTTTTGCGTGGCACCGATGTTGACCGTTGATTCTGCGCTTCAGAAGAAACTCCAGGAATACTCCTACAAGATCGTGGATGCGATCGGGGTGGTAGGGGGGACCAATATCCAGTTTGCCCACAACAAGAAAGACGGACGCGTGGTGGTGATCGAGATTAATCCGCGCACATCCCGTTCTTCAGCCCTCGCTTCCAAAGCTACAGGTTTTCCAATCGCGATGGTTTCTACACGCCTTGCGGCCGGGTTGACCATGGATGAGATCCCTTACTGGCGGGATGGTTCGCTTGAAAAATATACGCCAAGCGGAGATTATGTAGTTGTTAAATTTGCGCGCTGGGCTTTTGAGAAATTCCCTAAAGCGAAAGATATTCTTGGAACACAAATGAAAGCGGTCGGCGAAGTCATGTCGATCGGCAAAACCTTCAAGGAAGCGTTCCAAAAATCGATCCGTTCTCTTGAAACAGGGCGTTATGGATTGGGTGGCGCGAAGGATTTCAAGCAACTGACTTCCGATCAACTCCGGGAACGTCTGGCGCATCCTTCTAGCGAGCGGATTTTTCTTATGTACGAAGCTTTGCGAAAAGGGTTTTCCGTTGAAGAGCTCTACCGAATGACGCATATCGGAGAGTGGTTCATCAATGAAATAAGAGACCTTGTGATGTATGAAGAGGAAATGTTAAAAACAGCGTGGGACAAATTTGCGGATAAAGACCTGATTAAAGCTAAGGAATGGGGGTTCTCGGACCGTTACCTCGCGGGGCTTTTTAAGGTTTCAGAAGCGGCCGTACGGGAACGCCGGATCCGAATCGGAAAAATTGCACGCTATGAGGCAGTGCCCGTGAGCGGGGTGGAGAACGCGGCCTATTATTACTCCACTTATCTTCCGGGTAAGGAGGATGTAGCGGTCTCCAAGAACAAGAAAATAATGATCCTCGGAGGTGGCCCCAACCGCATCGGGCAGGGGATCGAGTTTGATTACACCTGTGTGCATGCGGTTTTCGCGCTTCGGAAAGCAGGGTACGAATCGATCATGATCAACTGCAATCCGGAAACGGTTTCAACTGACTATGATACAGCGAACAAGCTCTATTTCGAGCCGCTGACGGTTGAAGATGTGTTGACGATTTACGAAAAGGAAAAACCGGAAGGTGTGATTGTGCAGTTCGGCGGACAAACACCGCTAAATATCGCGCAGCAGCTTAAAGCTGCGGGGGTCAAGATCCTTGGAACGACACCGGAAAGCATCGCTTTTGCGGAAGATCGTGAGCTTTTCAGGCAGAAAATGATCGAACTCGGAATTCCGCAACCTGAAAGTGATACCGCGCGATCGCTGGACGAAGCTCTCGTGATCGCCAAGAAGATCGGATATCCTCTAATGGTCCGTCCGTCCTTTGTGCTCGGTGGCCGTGGTATGGAGATCATTTATGATGAGGAAATGCTCAAGAAATATGCGGTCGAAGCGATCAAGGTTAGCCCCGAGCATCCGATGCTTATCGATCGCTTTCTGGATAAAGCCTTGGAATGCGAAGTGGATGCCCTTTCGGACGGAAGTGATGCGTTTGTCACTACGGTGATGGAGCACATCGAGTGGGCGGGCGTACATTCCGGAGATTCGGCCTGTTCGATCCCGAGCCGGACCATTTCAAAAGAACATCTTGAAGAAATTCGAGAGTATACGAGCAAGATTGCGAAAGCACTTAAGGTTGTTGGGCTGATCAATGTGCAATATGCGATCTGCGACGGGAAAGTCTACATTCTTGAGGCTAACCCGCGCGCTTCTCGGACCGTACCTATCGTGTCCAAAGTTACAGGTATTCCGATCGCACGCATTGCCACGGAAATGATGCTCGGAAAAAAGATCAAGGATTTTCCGCAGCTTAAGGAGTTTAAGCCTCCATTTGTGGGCGTCAAAGAAGCTGTTTTTCCGTTTAACATGTTCCCAGAAGTCGATCCGATTCTTGGCCCGGAGATGCGAGCCACGGGAGAGGTGATGGGAGTAGGTGACAATTTCGGGGTGGCGTTCTATAAGGCGCAAGAAGCTACAGGAGCAAGGCTGCCGTTAGAAGGGAATGTGCTTCTTACGGTGGCGGGGAAAGACAAAGAAATGCTTCCTCCAATCGCGCGGAAACTGCTCGGCTTGGGATTCAAGATCTTTGCCACGGAAAAAACAAGCGCGCTTTTGACCGGACACAAGATCGAAAATACCTTTATTAAAAAGATTCATGAAGGTCAGCCGAACATCGCGGATGCGATCAAAAACGGCGAATTGCAATTGATCATCAATACACCCGGAGGACGCGGTAGCCAAGTGGATGATAGTTACATCCGGATGATGGCAATCCAGCGCAAGGTGCCGTATGTTACGTCGATGGCGGCGGCGGAAGCCACTATTGAAGGTATCGCAGCGGCCAAAAAAGACACGATCACACCGAAATCCCTTCAGGATTATTACGGGGCGAGGAAACAACCGGTAACCGTTTAAAAGGATTTATGCCAAAGCGAACTGACATAAAAAAGATTCTGATTATCGGCTCAGGTCCGATCATTATTGGACAAGCTTGTGAGTTCGATTATTCCGGTGCCCAGGCCGTTAAAGCTCTTAAAGAAGAGGGGTTTAAAGTCGCTCTAATCAACTCCAATCCCGCAACGATCATGACGGATCCGGAGCTCGCGGATGCGACTTATATCGAACCCCTTACTGTAGAATTCCTTGAAAAGGTGATTGTAAAGGAAAAACCGGACGCCGTACTCCCGACCATGGGAGGTCAGACGGGATTGAATCTTGCAGTTGAGGCGTATGAAAAAGGTATTTTTACTAAATATGGCGTGGAGATGATCGGGGCCAAATACGAAGCGATAAAAAAAGCTGAAAATCGTGAAGAATTTAAGCGTGCCATGCAAAAGATCGGCCTCGACCTTCCCAAGAGCGATTTTGCCTATTCGGTAGAAGAAGCTGAAAAGATCGCAGAGAAGATCGGGTATCCCGTCATTGTTCGGCCAAGTTTTACTCTAGGCGGATCGGGAAGCGGCATCTGTCGTAATCTCGAAGAACTTCGGACGACAGTCCGAATGGGTCTCGATTACAGCATGGTTCATGAAGTCTTGATCGAGGAATCGATCCTCGGATGGAAAGAATATGAACTTGAGGTCATGCGAGATATCAAAGATAACTTTGTGGTGATCTGTTCCATTGAGAATTTAGACCCGATGGGAGTGCATACCGGGGATTCGATCACGGTTGCGCCGTCCCAGACGCTGACGGACCGGGAATATCAGCGGATGCGGGATGCAGCACGCAAGGTCATGTCCGAGATCGGGATCGAGACGGGCGGATCGAACGTTCAATTTGCAGTGGATCCTAAGACCGGGAGGATGGTCATTATTGAAATGAACCCCCGTGTTTCCCGTTCCTCAGCGCTGGCTTCCAAAGCCACAGGATTTCCGATCGCCAAGTTTGCGGCCAAACTCGCGATAGGGCTTACGCTTGATGAGATCCCGAACGATATCACAAAATACACCCCGGCATCGTTCGAGCCAACGATCGATTACTGTGTGGTGAAGATCCCGCGGTTTGCGTTCGAAAAATTCGAGGGCGTGGACAACCGCTTGACGACCCAGATGAAATCCGTGGGGGAAGTCATGTCGATCGGCCGCACCTTCAAAGAAGCGCTTCAAAAAGGCCTCCGCTCGCTGGAGATAAAACGCTTCGGTTTTGGCGGAGATGGCCAAGACAAAGTTTTTGACCGAGAGCTTAAAACGCGTGCAGAATATATAAAATTCCTCCATCAGGTTCCGAATGACGGAGAGCTCCGGAAGAAGATCTTTGAGCATGTAAAAACCCCAAGAGATGGCCGGATTTTTTACCTGAAATATGCGTTTCTCGCAGGATACACCTTAGATGAGATCTACGCTCAAACGGGAGTGGACCCTTGGTTCCTTGCGCAGATTAAGCAGCTCATCGATCTCGAAAAAGAACTTCTCGATGCTCGGGGGGATAAGATTGAGCAAAAATCATTGCTTCGCAAAGCCAAACAGTACGGCTTTTCGGATGTCCAGTTGGCTTTTTTCTGGGGGATGCGTCAAGCGGAAGTACGCAAGCTTAGGAGGAAATTAGGGGTCAAACCCGTCTACAAATTGGTGGATACTTGTGCGGCCGAGTTCAAGGCCTATACGCCTTATTTTTACTCCACCTATGAAGATGAGGATGAAGCGAATCCTAGCCGGAAAAAGAAGGTCATGATTCTGGGAGGTGGCCCCAATCGAATTGGCCAAGGGATTGAGTTCGATTATTGTTGTGTCCATGCCGTGTTCGCGTTAAAGAAAATGGGGTATGAAACGATCATGGTTAATTCCAACCCAGAAACCGTGAGCACAGATTACGATACCTCGGATAAACTTTTCTTTGAGCCGCTTACGCTTGAAGATGTCCTCAATATTTATGAAAATGAGAAACCAATTGGTGTGATCTTGCAACTTGGAGGGCAGACGCCGCTTAACCTTGCGACATCGCTTAAGGCGAACGGTGTAAAAATCCTTGGGACCTCAGTGGAAGCGATCGATCGCGCAGAGGATCGCGATAAATTCAAAAAACTTCTTCAGAAGATTCGATTGTCACAACCCGCAAACGGGATCGCCACGAGCTTGGAAGAAGCCTGCGAAATTGCAAAAAAGATCGGTTATCCTATCGTGGTCCGTCCTTCTTATGTGTTGGGCGGTCGTGCCATGGAGATTGCTTACGACCAATCCTCGCTCAAGAAGTATATGAAAAACGCGGTCGAAGCAAGCGGTGAACATCCGGTGCTGCTTGATAAATTTCTTGAAGACGCCACCGAGATCGATGTAGACCTCATTTCAGACGGTAAAGCTTCGGTGGTCGGCGCGGTGATGGAACATATTGAAGAGGCGGGGATCCATTCGGGAGACAGCGCGTCCGTCATCCCCCCATTCTCAGTCCCTCGCGAGACCGTAGAAGAGATTATCCATAAAACGAAGCAGATCGCCAAGGAACTTCATGTGGTCGGTCTCATGAATGTCCAGTATGCGATCCAGAGAGGCCAGGTTTATTGTCTCGAAGTGAACCCGCGCGCTTCACGGACGGTGCCGTTCGTGAGCAAAACCATTGGAGTGCCGCTCGCCAAGTTTGCGGCACAGTTGATGGTCGGGAAAACGCTTAAAGAGCTGAACTTTACCGAGGAGGTTGTCCCGAAGCATGTTGCCGTGAAAGAGTCTGTTTTCCCATTTGTGAAATTTCCCGGAGTCGATATCATTCTTTCACCGGAAATGAAATCGACGGGGGAAGTAATGGGGATCGATAAGGATTTTGGAAGGGCCTTTTATAAATCCCAGGATGCTGCCATGTCGCATATCCCGCGAAAAGGGACCGTTTTCATTAGCGTCAAAGATACCGACAAACCAAAGATTGCGGAGATCGCACGCCAGTTTCACCAACTGGGACTCAAGATCGTTTCAACCCGGGGCACGACCCAGGTTTTAAAGGATTACAGAGTTCCCGTACAGGAGATCCTGAAGATCGCGGAAGGCAGTCCCAATATCGCGGACTGGATACGGAGCAAAAAGATGGACCTGATTATTAATACTCCGAGCGGTAAGGGACCAATGCTGGATGAGGGGAAGATCCGTTCGCTGGCCGTTTCGTTCAATATCCCTTGCATTACAACCTTAAGTGCGGCTCGAGCAGCGGTGCGCGGTCTCCAAGCTGTTCGAGATGATGAACTGGACGTGAAGTCGATCCACGACTATCATAATATTAAGGCGCTAAAAACTTGAATATGACCAAAAAACTTTTTGATGAAACAGTAACCGTTCTCGAAAATAAAAGAGTTAACGGGAAATATTTTAAACTGGTCTTTCGTTCCCCCAATCTTGCCCGGAAAGTTCGTCCCGGTCAGTTTCTTCACCTTCAGATCAATCCCGGGAATGATCCTTATCTGCGGCGTCCGTTTAGTTATTACAGGATCCAAAAAAACAGTGTTGAGATCTTATATGAAGTTTTGGGACAAGGAACGGAGATTCTTTCTCAGAAGAAACGCGGAGACGTTTTAAAGGCCATGGGTCCGTTAGGGAATGGTTTTAGCACGGACCTTCATGAGAAAAGAAGGATCCTGGTGGCCGGCGGAGTAGGGGTGCCTCCCTTGATCGCGCTGGCAGAGAAATATCCCACGAATTATCTTCTGATCGGGACTAAGACGAGACACGAAATTTTGCCTAAGAGTGAATTAAAAAAGATCAAGGGAAAGATCCTGTATTCAACGGAAGACGGTTCCTACGGAACAAAAGGCATGGTGACATCGCTTCTTGAAAAGATCATTATGGAAAATCATCCTCAAGAGCTTTTTATCCAAACCTGCGGTCCCAAACGTATGATGGAAGCGGTGATTATGATCGCATGTAAATACGATATCCAGGGGGAAGCTTCTTGGGACGAGACCATGGCTTGCGGTGTTGGCGCTTGCTTGGGGTGTATGGTTAAAACTAAAGAGGGACTGCAAAGGGCCTGTGCGGATGGGCCCGTATTTAAATTCCGGGATCTTACATGTTATGAAAGTTGATCTCACTACAACGATCAAAGAACTGAAATTTAAAAATCCGATCACTGTTGCCTCCGGGACCTTCGGGACTACGGATGAGTACGCCGGTTATGTTGATTATAAAAAACTGGGTGCAATTATTACCAAAACGATCACCGTTAAGCCTCGTTCCGGAAATTCCATGCCGCGTATTTGTGAGACCTATGCCGGGATGCTCAATGCGATCGGTTTGCAGAATAAAGGGCTAAAAGATTTCGTAGAACATAAGATCCCCTTTTTCAAAAAGCTCAGTGTCCCGCTTATTGTAAGCATTGCCGGAGAGACTACCGAAGAATTCAGCCAGCTCGCAAAGGCTTTTGAGGAGATCCGCGATGTGGTGAGTGCGATCGAGATTAATCTATCCTGCCCCAATGTAGAAGCGGGCGGTGTTAATTTCATGAAAAAACAAGAACGTATCTTGGATGCGGTCAAAGCAGTTCGGGATCATACAAAACTTTTGACCTTTGCGAAGATATCGCCAGAACTCGGAGATGTGATCGATATAGCCGGAAAGGTTCTCGGTCAAGGGATCGATGGGATCAGCTTGATCAATACGTTGCGAGGGATGGCGGTTGATTTGCGCACACGAAGCTCTAAGATTATCAAAGACTTTGGCGGGTTAAGTGGTCCCGCGATTAAGCCCGTTGCGTTACGCTACGTTTATCAGATCAAACATTTTTACAAAGTCCCCGTCATTGCTTCCGGTGGGATTTCGAATGCTGCGGATGCTTTAGAATTCCTCCTGGTCGGCGCGGATCTAGTGGCCGTAGGTACGGCAAATTTTGTCAATCCGACAGTGACCGAGCAAATTCTGAAAGGGATCGCGGATTTTCTCCAAAAAGAAAAGATCAGTGATATTAATGCCTGGCGGGGGAGTTACCAGCCGGCAGAGAATAAAGGGGAAGGATGCCAACGCGTATGAAGGATGTGCTTTTGAAGGATCGGATGATCGTGGCGCTAGATGCGCCTTCGCTTGAGATTGCAGAACAATGGCTGCAGGAATAGAAAGGGGTTGTCAATTTTTATAAAGTCGGGCTT
>CAYQTU010000078.1:6372-8200 GCA_964420575.1 uncultured bacterium | reverse complement strand
ATGGTCTCTGATCAAAAAATCAAAACCGGCTACGTTTTGATCACTGGCGCTTCGGAAGGCATGGGATACGAATTTGCCAAGCTTTTTGCGCGGGATGGCTTCCCTCTTATTTTGATCGCCCGTAACCGAAACCGTCTTGATGAGATCGCAAAAGTCCTTACCCAAGCACACTCTGTCGACATTCAAATCCTTTCCAAAGATTTGAGCCTTTTAGGCAGTGCCCATGAGATCCAACAAGAATTAGAACGAAGGAAACTTCCAGTCGAGATCTTGATCAATAATGCAGGGGTCGGCGTCTACGGTTCTTTTCACCATTCAGACTGGGATGCTACCGAAGCCATGCTCCGGCTGAACATGATCACACTCACTCATCTCACGCATCTGCTCCTGCCCAATATGCTTCGCCAGGGGCATGGCAAAATCCTGAACGTTGCATCCACAGCCGCATTCCAGCCTGGCCCTCTTATGGCGTGTTATTTTGCCTCAAAGGCCTATGTATTGTCCTTCACACAAGCCCTTGCGAATGAATTGACAGGCACCGGAATCACCGTCACAGCGTTTTGCCCCGGACCAACGAAAACACAATTTCAAAAAAGATCCGGCACGGAAAATATCCGGGAAAATTCTTTTACCATGGAAGCTGACCATGCCGTTAAAATCGCCTATCGAGGCCTGATGAAAGAAAAAGCGCTGGTCATCCCCGGATTCTTTAACAAACTTCTTGCGATCCTGGTCCGTTTTTCGCCTTCGAGCATTGTGCTTCGCGTCACACGCTTTCTTGAAGAAAAAAAGACCTGATCTTTAACACTGATGAAAATTCTTGCAAAATCGCGCTGTACCTGTAAACTTCATCCGATAAAATTCACGTTTTGAGAAGGAGTATGACCGATATGGCAACACCAGTCGAAAAGTGGGTAGACGAACAAGCTAAATTAACCAAACCTTCTAAGATCTATTGGTGCGATGGTTCAGAACAAGAAGCCAGAAAACTGATTGAGATCGGAATCAAAGAAGAAAAGTTGAACGGCAATCCTATTTTTATGAAATTGAACGATAAAAATTGGCCGAATGCTTATTTTCACCGTTCTCACCCTAATGATGTTGCACGTACAGAACAACTGACCTTTGTTTGTCACCCAAATAAAGAAACGGCTGGCCCGAACAATAATTGGATGGACCCCGGGGAAGCCAAAGAAAAGATGAATAAGCTTTTTGACGGCTGCATGAAAGGCCGGACCATGTATGTCATGCCTTATATGATGGGACATCCGAAATCTCCTTATGCCAAAGCCTGTGTTCAGATCACAGATAACACTTATGTCGCGGTCAGCATGCGTATTATGACCCGAATGGGTAAAGAAGCTTTGGATCGGATCGGAAATTCTGAAAATTTTGTCCGTGGTTTACATTCGATCGGCGAGCTTGATCCTCAAAAGCGTTTTATTATGCACTTTCCTCAAGAAAACCTCGTCATGAGCATCGGTTCGGGTTACGGCGGCAATGCCTTGCTCGGCAAAAAATGTTTCGCGCTCCGTATCGCCTCTTGTCTCGGACGTCAAGAAGGCTGGCTTGCCGAGCATATGCTTATCATGGGCGTGGAAGATCCAAAAGGAAATGTGACCTACATCGCCGCCGCACTGCCCTCAGCCTGTGGAAAAACAAATCTAGCGCTCATGCAATCCGCGCTTCCGGGATACAAAATCTGGACGCTCGGCGATGACATCGCATGGCTCAATGTAGGCCCCGATGGAAAACTTTATGCCATTAATCCCGAATCGGGATTTTTTGGAGTCGCTCCAGGCACATCTCTTAAGACAAACCCCAAAAT
>CAYQTU010000078.1:0-6362 GCA_964420575.1 uncultured bacterium | reverse complement strand
ATAAATTTGTCCCTACACTTTTCACAAACACCGCGATCGATAACGATACTAATGAGCCTTGGTGGGAAGGTTTAGATGGGGCCATACCCCAAAACGTTACGGATTGGCAAGGTAATGCTTGGGACCCTTCCAAGGGAACTAAAGCTGCACATCCAAATTCCCGTTTCACGGTATCGATGTACAATTGTCCCGTTCTATCAAAAGAAGTGGATAATCCTAAAGGCGTTCCTATTTCCGCTATTCTTTTCGGCGGAAAGCGGGCGAACCTCATCCCGCTTGTAGCTGAATCCTTTAACTGGCAGCACGGCGTTTTTACCGGCACCCGCATGGGTTCCGAAATCACGGCAGCTGCTTCATCGCTTACCGTGGGTGCAGTGCGGCGTGACCCGATGGCGATGCTTCCCTTCTGCGGATACAACATGGGCGATTACTTTAAACATTGGCTCGATTTCGGCAAGAAACTTAAACATCCGCCCAAGATATTTTCCATTAACTGGTTTCGCACGGACGAGAACGGTAAATTCATCTGGCCAGGGTTCGGAGATAATATCCGCGTGATCAAATGGGTCATTGACCGGATCAATGGAAAATCGGGAGCCCGAGAAACTCCGCTTGGGTTACTTCCGGATCTGAAAGATATGGACCTCTCAGGGTTAAATATTCCTCAGGAAAAACTCGAGAGACTTTTTGCAATCGATCCTTCTGAGTGGACGGGCGAACTTCAAGAAATCGAAAAATATCTGAGCGGCTTCGGCAAGCAAATGCCTGAAGAGATCTGGCAGGAATACCGCGCTTTAGCTGAGAAACTTTCGCAATTCAGCGTCAAGTCATAACTCCTTGGGAGCGTTAAGTTCCGCATGGAAGCCACCAAATTCGCATCGGCAAAGCGTTCTAGCCCTCAGCAAGTCCAACAAGCGCGGTTGAACGTCGTCCACGATAAGGTCTTTTCTTCGGCAATCGACCTCATTCCGGAACTTGTGTTGATCTTGGATAAGAACCGCCAGGCGGTCTACTGCAATGCCGAACTTCTTAAAACACTTGGGCTTAAGTCAGATGAAAAAATCCTTGGGAAACGCCCGGGAGAGATCTTTGGCTGCATTCGATCCGAGATCGAGCCCGGAGGCTGCGGAACTTCGGAATTCTGCCGGGAATGCGGTGCGGTCAACGCGATTCTTTGCGCTCAAAACAATCAGCGGGAATCCCGGGAGTGCCGCATCATCATCCGTTCCGGCCAGAAAGAAATTTCTTTAGACATCCGCGTTTGGGCTATCCCGATAAAGTTTTCCGGTGACGCTTTCACTTTCTTTTTGATCCGGGATATTCAAGATGAAAAAAGACGTACGGCGCTGGAACGGATCTTTTTCCACGACATCCTTAATGATACCGCGATCCTGATGGGATATTCCCAAAATGTCAAAGATGGTTTTATTCCGCAAAGCCATGAACCCCTGGATCATATTATCCGCTTTACACGACATCTCTCCGAAAGCATCCAGGAACAGAGAGACCTTTTAGCTGCGGAACGCGATGAATATGAAATCACAGTCACTTCGATCCTCATTGCTCCCTTTCTCCAAGAGATCCTGGACCTTTATTCCAACAACCGCCTCGCTGAAGATAAAAAACTCACCCTTGATTGCCCGAATCCGGACGTTTCGATCCAGACTGATCGGACACTTTTGTGGCGTATTTTGGTCAATATGATCAAAAACGCTTTAGAAGCGACCCCTCCGGGCGGGAAAGTGACTCTCAGGTATCAGGAGAGCCATGGGCAGAAGACATTTTCCGTAAATAATCCCATGGTTATGAGCGATCCGGTCAAACATCAAGTCTTTCAGCGTTCTTTCAGTACAAAAGAAAAAGGACGCGGGTTAGGCACTTACAGCATGAAACTTTTTACGGAAAACTATCTAAAGGGAAAGGTCTGGTTTGAATCTGATGCGGGAATAGGCACCACTTTTTTCGTGTCATTCCGGACTTAATACATCAGGCCGATAAGCCTTAAACGGGGATCTGGGTCTTGAAATTGGAAAGGATCTCGCCGGTCTCCATGCTAAAAACATAGGCATTGTCATCCACCGTAACGATCGTAAAAGTCTTCCCGTCTTCGGAGAACCCCACTTTTTTTGTAGAGATGACTCCCGGGATCGCTTCGTCTATGCGCCAATAATAATGCGCTGCCGTACGGATGATCCGGGAAGGGTCTTGGACAAACTCTTTCACAAAATACTTTTTTATTTCCTTTCCTTCTTTATAGAAGACCACAGCTACATCCGATAGGTTTTTTATATCCGAAGCCCAAGGGCCAAAGCGGATCAAAGTTACACCATCATCTGCCAAGACAATACGTTGGGCAAACCAATCGATCCGCCAAAGGGGCTCATGCGTTTTCACCCGGAATGCCAAGCCCCATCCTTTCTCCCCTTGAAGTTTCGCAGGAACCATACGGATGCAAAATTCACCGTTAGGAGAATATCGGTAATATTCTATGTTATTTCCAGATTTCTCAACATATTTACAAAAACCGTGCGCTTGCAATCCAAATAAAAATACTAAAAATAAAATAGCCGCTTTCTTCATCGCGTTCTCCGCCTGTTTTAATCTCATTAACGGCCACCCTTCAAAAAGCATGAGAGGGCTTCTTAGAAAAGAGCGTGCTCTTCTTTTTCATTCCAGATCGACAAAACAAGAAGAGACCAAAGTGCATGGCCATGATCGATCTTCGAGCTCTGATGTTCCCGTACCAGTTGTCGGATCTTTTCGGGATCAAAAACATGCTTCATCCTATCATTATGGAGAAGATAGGCATTCAGAAGCTCTTCTCCCCTGGGGGTCATAAGCCATTTCGCATAAGGAATATTAAACCCCTGTTTTTTCTTATAAGCAATCTTTTTGGGAAGATATCGAAGCGCGACCCTTCGTAAAAGAATTTTATCCCGAGTAAGGTTCCATTTGAGCTTTGCCGGAATTGTAAAACTAAAATCGATCACATCTCGCTGAAGGAATGGAACCCGGGTTTCCATGGTGTGGATCATGCTCATCATATCGGCACGGTAAAGGAGGTCGCTGACCAAAGGAATTTTTTGATCCAAATAAAGATGCCGATCGAGAGGATCCAGGGCCAAAATCTCTTCCCATAATTTCTGGGCTATGGGATAAATTTTCTCGTCTGAAGGAACGGTTTCTAAAAATTCAGGGCTCATCAGGGATTGAAGCTGATTCTCTGAAAAAGCCCTCCGCCAGAAAAGATGGGCATAGATCTCCGGAACGTGAAGCCCTTCTAGGAATCTTTTAACCTTAAAATCAAAGCTGACTTTTTTATGAGAAACCGGCAACAAAGAAACGCCTTGTCCTAAAAATCGAGCTATGCTCTTCGGTATTGGATCGAGAAGTTTCTTCCAAAGCAACGCCCGATAAATTTCATACCCTCCGAAGAGCTCATCCGCGCCCTCCCCGGCCAAAAGGACACGAACTTCCTTTTGTGCTTCCCGGCAGATTAAAAAATAAGGGATAAAAGATCCCTCGGCAAAGGGCTGGTCAAAGGCAGCAATGACTTCATGGAGACGGTCAAAAAAGAGATCCTCCGTAAAACGGACTTCGTGATGTTCGCTCCCGGCCATCTGAGCAACTTGCCTTGAAAAAGAGGACTCATCAAAGCTTTTTTCGTCCATGCTTACCGAATAAGTCCTTAAACGCTTGGGATAAAACTGAGAAGCCATGACCGTCAAAAGGCTGGAATCGACCCCCCCGCTCAATAAGGTCCCCACCGGCTGATCTGAAAGAAGGGAACGCTTCACATTTTCTTTTAATTTAGATTCTAAGGAAGAAATCAATTCGTCTTCGGCGACCGCCGAAACCTTCCGTCCCCTTGGCGGTTTCCAATATGTCCCGCGCTGGATCTTTTCTTTTTCCAGAATCAAATATTCACCCGGCATAAGGGCTTTGATCTCACGGAAGAGTGTGGCCGGCTGAGGAATATATTGGAGTCCGAGATAATTGTAAAGTGCGGCTGGATCAGGGGTCCGTTTACGGCAAATTTTTTTAAGCGCGCGGATCTCCGAACTGAAGTAAAAAGCATCTTCCTGGAGCGCATAGAAAAGAGGTTTGATCCCGGCCTGATCCCTGGCCAACAAAAGTTTCTGCCTGGGGATGTCCCAGATCGCAATACTGAACATCCCCTCCAAATGGCGAAGAAAGTCCAGCCCCATTTCCTCATAAAGATGCAGCAAGACTTCGACATCCGTCCGAGTGATGAAAACATGGTGTTCTCTGAGTAAACTTCGAAGGTCTTCGCTATTATAAATTTCGCCATTAACCGCCATGGCGAGGGTATGGTTTTCATTAAAAAACGGAAGAGGCATACGGTTTGCCGCATCCACGATCGGCAAACGGACCATCCCCAGTCCAAAATGACTTTTGGGGTCAAGGTATTGGCCATCATAAAATCCGCGGTGGCTTAAACTTTGCAGCAAAGAGGAAAGTTCGGAAGCAGTCCGCCCGGATGAAAAACTCTGGGACCTAGACTGAATGGGATAAATACCGCACAAACCGCACATAGTCGTTTAGCGGGTCAAAAGAAATAACTTTCGGCTGTTTCTCCGGTCGGCATAGGGATCTTGCCTTTCAACCCTACTTCCGCGATATTGTTCAGCCAAGCAATGCGGCAATAATCCCCGTCACAATAAGCGCGTTTTCGATTGAAAAGAAGGAAAGACAGCAGGTTGATCTTATAAAGTTCTTCCCGGGTCTCATTCATGTAATTCCCGAATAAGTATTCAGGGTCCGAAACGCGGGCAAAACAGGAATACACTTCCCCGGTCGGACGGAACATTTTGAAAGCCAAGGTGTAGTAACAGTTGTCAAAAGCCTTTCCCTCCCGCAATCCGTTCCCCTCACAAACCTTATACCAATTCGTATGCTCCTGAATAAATTCCTTTAAACCTGCATCTTTTTCCATAATCGTTTCGAAGCTGCGAACAGCTGAAACCACCTGCTCCTGAGAACAGATCATCTCGTCAGAAACATGATTCTTTTTGACCTTTTCGGGATGCTCTGCACAAGGACGCATGGGCCGGTACTGGATATTAACTTTATGCATTAAGTCCGGCCAATGTTCTTTGATCTCGTGATAGATCAATCGTGGAAGCTCATAAGTTTCATGGATATTCCCGCTCCAAACCAAATAGCCGATCCCGACGTTCGGGATAGGCCCCTTGAGATATTCGAAATAATTACGGACCACTTTCGAAAACGCATCGACACATTTACCTTTGTAAAAAGTTTCCGGGGTCGCGGAGTCGATCGAAACTCTGATCCAATTCAGGTCCTTTTGCCAATCCCCTGGAGGGATATGGGTTCCCTTAGTAACAAGACCGATCTGGATCCTGGGGTCAGTGCGTTTAATTTCAGCTACAAGATCCCCGAAATAATAGTTCTTATAACGATACAAAGTCGGTTCTCCGCCGCCAACCAGTACTACGGACTTAGGACGATAAGTTTTAAGAATTTTTGGAACATACTCCAATGGCATCACATCCGTGCCTTTATCGGCATAATAACAGCCGACACATTTATGATCACAAACATCCGTAGGATGAAGTTCGATATGCCCTGCAGGGATGATATCGTCTAAGTGTTGGTAGAATGTCTTTTCCGAGAAAGGTTCCGTGCTGGACCTGCTCGCTTCATAAAGTCTCTGAATGGCAACCGCAGCGGCTATCTGCCCTCTTTGAAGCTGGTCAAGAACTTGATGATTCGATTGGACCACCGCGGAAGGAAAAAGAGGACTTTCGATAAGCCCCAACCGTCTACCGATGTCGATTTTACGGTTGATCAGGTCTCGATGGTTTAAGATCCTTGCATGATTACGTCCCACACGGCTAAGCCAATTTGGCACCGGCTTAATGCAACTCTCCACCGTGGGTATGATTTTGGGTTCGCTCATAGTTAAAATCCCTTTCGCCAGTTTAAAATCGGCATTATTGTAGTTTATTTGGGTGAACTCACAATACTTTTTTTATCACTCCGCTGAACTTGATTCTTCCATTGGTAAAGAACCCATTGCTTCGAAGTCATATGGTTCATCGGCGATTTACAAGTCCAGACTTTTTTATAATATTTTTCTAGAAGAGGCATAAAAAAAGGCACGTGATCACGGTAACGGTCAATGAACACCACATAAGCATAATCTCCCCTTTCAATTTCTTGAATAAAAGGCCCGGGATCCCATATTTTCTTTTGACTTAATGCGCCAAGAATATACGGTTCAAATACAGGGGTTTTTGAAGCGCGGATCGCAATCGCCGGATCTTCGGCAAGGGCCTCTCCAGGGATCTGCTCAAGCCTGTGTTGCAGGATTTTTT
>CAYQTU010000077.1:0-8352 GCA_964420575.1 uncultured bacterium | reverse complement strand
CCGGACGGCGTTACGACTTGGCGCGGAATCTGTCACGGTTCTTTACCGGCGCAGTCAGGAAGAAATGCCGGCTTATGCCGAGGAAGTCCGTGAAGCGCTCTATGAAGGGGTGAAATTATTGCAATTAACGCATCCTACGGAGATCTTAAAAGGCTCGGGCGGAAAAGTTTCAGGGGTCAAATGCATGACCATGAAGCTTGGGGATTATGACCGCACAGGGCGACGCCGGCCGACGGCAGATGATGCCAATCAATTCACTTTGGAAGCGGACCAGGTCATTGTGGCGATCGGTCAAACGTTGCATCCCGGAAAACTTTTTGAACTTCAAAATGCCGAATTGAAATTGACTCAAAATAATTTTATTTATGCAGATCCCGTGACGGGGCAAACTTCGGTTCCCGGGATTTTTGCCGGAGGAGATGCGGCGACCGGTCCTTGGTCTGTTGTTGCGGCGATCGGAGCCGGTGAACGAGCTGCTTTTGGGATCGATCTGGCTCTGACGGGAGAAGATCATGCTTTTTGGAGGGAAGAAAAAGTTGTCGATACCGATTTTGACCCGGATGTAGATCCTGTCCCTTATCCCCGTGAACCGGTCCGTTCCATTCCGGTTGAAAAGCGGAAACATAATTTTGACGAAGTCGAACTTCCGTGGAATCCTAATGTTGCCCAACGCCAGGCGAAACGTTGTCTGCGTTGTGATTATGGGAAAACTGTAACTCGAAGGGGAAGCCGCTGATGCCTAAAGTTTTTTTAAATAATAATGAGATTGAAGTGCCCCCGGGAACAACGATCTTGGGCGCTGCAAAAGCTCTTGGGGTTGAAATTCCAACGCTTTGTTATCTTGAAGGGAAGCCGCCGATCGGAGCTTGTCGTGTATGCCTTGTTGAGGTAGAAGGAGCAAAAACGCTTGTCGCTTCCTGCTCAACTCCCGTTGCGGACGGCATGAAAATCCATACCAACAATAAAAGGGTTCGTGAGGCTCGGCGAACGGTTGTGGAGCTGATCCTAAGCGAACATGAAGGCAGTTGCCAATATTGCGGGCGGAGTGAAGATTGTGAACTTAAAAAAATCGCTTCTCATCTTGGAATAGAAGATATTCACTACAAAGGGGAAAAACCGGAGGTCCATATTGACGATAGCACTCCGGCGCTTGTACGGGATTCGGGGAAATGCATCAAATGCCGGCGGTGTGTGACGGTTTGCCGGAAGATCCAGGGGGTAGGAGCTCTTTTCCCTCAAAAACGCGGCTATAAAACCGTAATCGGACCTGCTTTTGCTTTAGATCTGGACGAAGTGGCTTGTGTTCAATGTGGACAATGTGCCGCGATCTGTCCTGTGGGAGCGATCCAAGAGAAGAATGACATTGATAAGGTATGGGCGGCGCTTGAGGATAAGAGTAAACATGTGATTGTCCAAACCGCACCGGCGATCCGTGCGGCGTTAGGGGAATGTTTTGGATATCCTCCAGGGACTTTGGTGACCGGGAAAATGGTGACTGCCTTGCGGCGGCTAGGATTTCATGCGGTTTTTGATACTAATTTTGCCGCAGATTTGACTATCATTGAGGAAGGTACGGAACTTTTGACGCGTCTCAAAAAGGCTTTGGTGGATCAAGAGCCTGTAGCGCTTCCTATGTTTACAAGTTGTTCGCCGGGGTGGATCAAATTTGCGGAATATTATTACCCTGATTTCTTGCCGAACCTTTCGACATGCAAATCTCCGCAGCAGATGTTTGGAGCTTTAGCCAAAACGTATTATGCGTCAAAAAAGGGGATCAAGCCGGAAGATATGGTCGTGGTCTCCATTATGCCGTGCACGGCCAAGAAATTTGAAGCCCAACGCCCTGAAATGAATGCAAGCGGTGTGCAAGATGTGGATTATGTGCTGACGACCCGCGAACTTGGCTTTATGATCGAATCTGCAGGGATCGATTTCAAAACCTTAAAAGACGGAGAAATGGATTCTCCGCTTGGACTTTCGACCGGCGCAGCGGATATTTTTGCGAATACGGGCGGTGTGATGGAAGCTGCTCTAAGGACTGTTTATGAGATCGTGACCGGCCGTGAATTCCCTGCAGCGGATCTGCGTCTTGCCCCGGTGGAGGGGTTACAAGGGATCAAAGAAGCTTCGCTTGTGATCACGGGAGCTGTTCCGGAATGGAATTTTTTGGAAAATGTGGAGGTGAAGATCGCAGTTGCTCACGGGCTTGGCAATGCGGCAAACCTTCTTGATAAGATCAAGGAGGGGAAAGCGCAGTATCATTTTATTGAGATCATGACATGTCCGGGGGGATGTATTGGCGGCGGCGGACAACCGCGTTATACAGATGATGCCGTCCGCTTAGCTCGCATCAATGCGATCTATAAAGAAGATGCAGGGAAAAAGCTCCGAAAATCCCACACGAATCCTCAGATCAAATCTTTATACGAAGAATATTTAAAGCAGCCGCTCGGGGAAAAATCCCACCATCTGCTACACACCCATTACCACGAACGTTCCAAAACCTGATTTATTTTTTTATTGCGGACAATCATAAAGAATGCTAAAATCCTAATCGTTCGGAATTTCACGAATTAATTATGAAAAAAATCCCCCGCAAAACAATTACCCGGGTGCTTCTTTATATTCGGACTCTTGAAAGCTTGCTTAAGGAGAAACGGTATATGGTTTCTTCCAAACAGCTTGCGGAGATCACGGGGCTTTCGGACGTTAAAATCCGCAAAGACATCTCAAACTTTAAAAAGATCGGGAAACCTCGGGTGGGATACCGGACGGTGGATCTGAAGAGGACGCTTCAAAATTATCTTCTTCAGAACAATACGGTACATTTAGCGCTCTTTGGAGTCGGAAATCTGGGTTCCGCGATTTTAAAATATCCCGGATTCCATCAAAGTAAAGTGCGTTTAGTGGCTGCTTTTGACGTTTCAAAGCGTAAGATCGGAAATGTCATTCAGGGTGTACGGATCTACCCCGTAGAGCGGGCGCCGGAGATCATCAAACGTTCTCACGCGGATATTGGGATCATTGCCGTACCTAAAGAACAGGCTCAAGAAGTAGCGGATTATATGGTATTATCAGGACTGCACCGGATCATTAATTTTGCTCCCTGTCCTGTCAGCGTCCCGGCAAAAGTACAGGTCCGGAATTTTGATTTTACGATCGAATTTTTATCGCTTTTTTGTGATGCGCAGAAATGATCACCTTAGAGAACTAAGGAGGGCACCATGGAATATGACGCTCAAAAATTGCTGAAACAGTTCAATGAAGCCATGAATGACATCCGTAAAACGATCCCCAAAGAATACGATGCCTTTATTAAAGAAAAAGAGATCGTGACCAAGGCCGGGAAGATTCCGGAGAAAACCAAATGGTTGCTTCTTTTAGTTTCAAGCGTTACGCAAAAGTGCCCGGTTTGTATCCCCCGCGCGGTGCAGCATTGTTTGGATGCCGGATGGACCAAAGAAGAAATGCTTGAAGCGTGCATGATCTCAGTTTTAGTGGGCGGTTCAAGCGCGATGACTTACGTGACTTTAGTGGATAAAGCGATCGAACAAATGAAGAAGTAGTTTTGAAGAAAGTTTCAGAATAGGGAGTTTGGAATGGATAAAGCCACTTTAGATAAAGAGATCCGGGAGATTGCGGATCAATGGAAAGACAAAGAAGGGAACCTGATCATGATCCTTCACCAGATCCAGGGGCGGTATGGTTATGTGCCGCGGGATGTTTCTCTGGTTCTTTCCCAGATCCTGGATGTACCCCTCGCGCGCATTTATGAAGTGATCACCTTTTATCATTTTTTCCGTCTCACGCCTCCGGGTAAGCATACGATCTCTGTTTGCATGGGGACAGCCTGTTATCTTAAGGGCGGGGCGGAGATCTTGGAAGAACTGCAGCATCTTCTCTGCATTAAACCCGGAGAAAGCACTAAAGACGGGCAATTCCATCTTGAAGTGGTGCGTTGTTTAGGTTGTTGTGGCCTGGCCCCGGTGGTTAAGATCGGGGAAAAAGTTTATGGGGGAGTAAAGAAAAAAGATATCGGCGATATTATCGCGCATTATTCTGAAGAAGCGGAAGCGGTTGTTTGATCGGAGCGGAGAGAACGAAATGGCTAAGAAATTGACCCAGCAAGATCTGCAAAATCTTAAAAAGCAATATTCCAATACGGATAAAAATTGGATCAAAGTCGGATTCAGCAGTTGCGGAATCGCAGCCGGAGCGCAGGAGATTTTTGACGTCTTATGCGAAACGGTGCGTAAACATAACGCAGAGGTGGAAGTTAAAAAATGCGGTTGTGTCGGAATGTGCTCTGCAGAGCCTCTCGTGGAGGTCCAGGTGAAAGGCATGCCGCGGGTTTTTTACGGTAAGGTCGACAAAGACGCCGCGATCAAGATCGTTGAAAAGCATGTCTGCGCTAAGATGCTTGTGAACGACCGTATTTATGATATGAAACTCAATTAAAAGGCAAAAGGACCATGGGAAAAACAGTTTTTATTAAAGATACGGCTCTTGGAGCTAAAGACAGAACGCGGGATATCTACGGCGTTTTTTTAGGGATCTTGCGCGAAAAGGGACTTGAGAATGATGTCCAGCTTGTGCGTGTGGTGGATATCGGGGTTTACGATCAAGGGGTTGTGGTGCGAGTGCTTCCGGAAGATTTTCTCTATGCGCAAGTGGAAGAAAAAGATATTCCGCTTATTGTCGAGCAGAGCGTTGTTTCGGGCAAACCCGTTAAGGAGAAGTTGATCACAGAAGCCTCTAAACAATTGCGAATCGTGTTGCGGAATTGCGGGATGATCGATCCGGAAAGCATTGAAGATTATATTGCCCATGATGGCTATCAAGCTTTAGCAAAAGCCCTGGGTGAATATACGCCGGAGAAAGTGATCCAAGAAATGAAGGCCAGCGGTCTTCGGGGCCGCGGAGGCGCCGGGTTCCCGACCGGGCTTAAATGGGATTTGACCCGGAAAACCGAAAGTGATCAAAAATACATTATTTGTAACGGGGATGAAGGGGACCCCGGGGCTTATATGGATCGTAGTGTGCTGGAAGGGGACCCGCATTCCGTGATCGAAGGGATGATGATCGGTGGGTATGCGATCGGCGCTTCGAAAGGCTATTTTTATATCCGCGCAGAGTATCCGGTGGCGATCCAAAGGATTGAAAAAGCGATCCACCAATGTTATGAACATGGGCTTTTAGGTAAAAACATCCTTGGATCTTCTTTCAATTTTGATCTTGAGATCCGGCTGGGTGCGGGGGCATTTGTTTGCGGAGAAGAGACTGCGCTGATCGCGTCAATCGAAGGCAAGCGGGGCTATCCAAGCCCTCGGCCTCCATTCCCGTCCGTTAAAGGACTCTGGGGGAAACCGACCTGTATTAATAATGTGGAAACGCTCGCCAATATCCCGGCGATTTTATTAAGAGGAAGTTCTTGGTTTGCCGGGATCGGGACGGAAACCTCTAAAGGGACTAAAGTTTTTGCTGTGACCGGGAAGGTCAAGAACTCAGGGCTTGTTGAAGTGCCGATGGGGACTACGGTAGAGGATATTGTTTATAAGATTTGTGGCGGGGCTCTGAGCGGAAAAAGCGTCAAAGCGATCCAGACCGGAGGCCCGTCGGGAGGTGTGATCCCCAAAGAATATTTTCAGACCAAAGTGGATTATGAAAGCCTGCAGAAAATGGGCTCCATCATGGGTTCCGGGGGCATGATCGTGATGGATGAAGATGACTGCATGGCGGATATCGCCAAATTCTATCTCGGATTTTGTGTGGATGAATCCTGCGGAAAATGCGCCCCTTGCCGTATCGGAGGGACGCAGATGCTTCGGCTCCTGACCAAAGTCACGGAGGGGGAAGGGACCCAAAAAGATCTTGAGCAACTTGAACAGATCTCTTTTGCGATGCAAAAAGCCTCTCTTTGCGGTCTTGGACAAACGGCGCCGAATCCGGTGCTTTCCACCTTGCATTATTACCGGGAAGAATATGATGCGCATGTGAATAAGAAAAAATGCCCTGCCTGCAAATGCGCGAAGTTGATCCGCTTCCTGATCATGAGCGAGAAATGCGTCAAATGCGGGATGTGTTTTAAAGCTTGTCCGGTGAACGCGATTTCAGGGAACCGTGAAAGCGGATATTTGATCGATCAAACCAAATGTATCCGGTGCGGGCAATGCTATGAAGTCTGCAAACCGCGCGCTATCAATCGCAGCTAATGATTTTATAGATTCGTATACGGAAGAAGGAGAAGTTTGACATGGTTAAGGCAGTGATCAATGGGTTGAAAGTAGAAGTTCCGGAAAAGACGACAATCTTGGATGCGGCGCGTAAAGCACAGATCAAGATCCCGACGCTTTGTAAACATCCGGATGCCTATCTGCATGCTTCGGCGGCCTGTGGAGTTTGTCTGGTGAGAGTTAAAGGTTCGAAAAAAATGCTCCGGGCTTGTTGTACGCCTCTTGAAGAAGGGATGGATATTATTACGCATGACCCCGAGATCGTTTCGATCCGCCGTACGGTGGTGGAATTGATCCTTTCTAACCACCCGAATGAATGTTTAACCTGTGGCCGGAACAATAACTGTGAGCTTCAATCCCTGGTGGCGGATTTTGGGATCCGGGAAGAATTCTATGAAAAGATCGTTAAGGATATCCCCAAAGATGATTCGACCGGGAATATCGTCCTTGAGCCAAGAAAATGCATCAACTGCGGCCGCTGCGTGGATGTTTGCCAGAATGTTCAAGATGTTTGGGCCCTGACCTTCTTACATCGCGGATTTAATACGAGAATGGCCCCGGCAGGAGATATCAGCCTTGCGGAATCTCCATGCGTCCGATGTGGTCAATGCGCCGCGCATTGTCCGACCGGCGCTATTTTTGAAAAAGATGACTCATTGCTGGCTTGGAAAGCTCTTCGAGATCCGGAACAGTATTGCGTGGTTCAGATCGCTCCCGCGGTCCGCGTGGCTTTAGGAGAAGCTTTTGGTTTTCCGATCGGAGCGAATGTAACCAAAAAAATGTACACGGCACTTAGGCGTATGGGGTTCAAGGCGATCTTTGACACCAATTTTTCAGCCGATGTGACCATTATGGAAGAAGCCTCGGAATTCGTGGAACGGTTCGTTCATAAAAAAGGGCCGTTACCGCTCATCACGACCTGTTGCCCGTCGTGGGTCGATTTCATGGAGAAATTCCACACGGATATGATTCCGCATTTTTCTTCGGCAAAATCACCGCATGAAATGATGGGCGTTCTGGTGAAAACGTATTATGCGGAAAAAAATAAATTAGACGCTTCAAAAATCAAAGTGATCTCGGTCATGCCTTGCACGGCCAAGAAATTTGAGATTAGCCGGAGCCATGATATGTCTGCTTCCGGGTTCCAGGACGTTGATGTGGTCTTGACCACCCGCGAACTTGCGAGAATGATCAAACAGGCGGGGATTGATTTTGCAAAATTGCCGGATGAAGAATGCGATCATATCCTTGGAGATTACAGCGGTGCCGGAACGATCTTTGGGACTACCGGCGGGGTCATGGAAGCTGCGCTTCGTACGGCTTATTCTTTTGTAACCGGGAAAAAACTCCCGAAAGTTGAATTTGAAAATGTCCGGGGGCTTAAGGGCGTGAAAGAAACTTCGGTGAATATTGAAGGCACGGAAGTGAAGATTGCCGTGGCCCACGGGTTGGCGAATGTCGAATATGTTTTAAATGAAGTCCGCAAAGCTCAGAAAGAAGGGAAACCGTTACCGTATCATTTTATCGAAGTGATGGCCTGCCCCGGGGGTTGTGTGGGCGGCGGCGGACAGCCTTATGGAGTGACGGATGAGCTTCGGATCGCACGGACGAAAGGACTTTATTCGGATGATGAGGCCCAGACCGTGCGTTGTTCGCATGAAAATCCTTACGTCCAGCAGCTTTATAAAGAATTTCTGGGTAAACCGTTAAGTGAGAAGGCGCACAAACTGCTTCATACGCATTATCAACCTTTACCGATTTACCGGCGATAAGATAAAAAATTAAAATCAGATTTCCTGAGGCAAAGGAAGAAAACCTTCCGGAAACTAAGGGAAAAAAGAAATAACTTCTTTTTTACCCCGAGATTGTTTCAGGACAACAACTCGGGGTTTTTTATTGGAGGCTATATGGGGAAACGTTTGGGGTTTGTCGGGATCATTATTGAAGACCGGAAAAAAATGGCGCATCAAGTGAACGATCTGCTCTCGGAATTCGGGGAGATTATCATCGCCCGGGTCGGGCTTCCGTACCGCGAGCGGCATTGTTCCGTGATAACCCTCATTGTGGATGCTACGACAGATGAGCTCGGTGCTCTCACGGGAAAACTGGGAGCGCTTGA
>CAYQTU010000076.1:0-8395 GCA_964420575.1 uncultured bacterium | reverse complement strand
CAAGCGAAATAGAAATTTATAACAATGCCATCCAGTTGCTTGAACTGACGATTAAAAACGAGTTGGGATTGGATCCGGATGAAGATCTTGGCGTTCCTTTAGAAAAGCTGACCCCCGCGTTGCTTAAAGAGATCATGCGCGAACGGGGCGTTGCCGAACGGGATATTGATCTGGCTTTGAAGGCAGGTAAAGAGCTTGTGCAGTTAACTGAGACCATGATCCCTAGATTGGAAGGGATGAACCTTTTTGCGCATGTTCCGCGTGTGGACATGAATTTCCTTAAAATGAAATTCATAAAAATCCTTGATGGGGAAAAGCATACGATCGGCAATGATATTGAAGTCTTTTTAGGCGGCGGAGTCGAGGGGAGTTTGGACTGGGTTTTTGAGCGGTATCTGGGGATCGGTGAAAATGCCAGCGCCGAAGAAAAGAAAGCTATTTTTGAAGATGCGTTGACGAAATATACGGAAACGGTCACGGCCATGATCTCGGAACAAGAAAAGATCGACGGGGTCATTGCCCAGGTGAACGATCTTCTGCTTGGGACGGAGGATTCCGCAGGCCTTTATCAGACAGCCCGCCTTATGCAAGAAAATATCGAACATATGAAGAATGGGCCGGGCCGGGAATATCAGCTCGATCATACGGATATGATGTATACGGTATTGAATCTGGCTAAGTTGCGCATCGTGATCCGCGGTCTTGAAGAAGAAAGAGACCGCTTGCAATTGATCTCAGCGAAAAATGCCGGGATCGATCTCGAGGCCAAGATCGCAGAAGCCATGGAGAACCTCGAAGAGAGATTTCCTCAAAATCAGGGCCTGATCGCCAAAGCCTGGAGCCGCTTTAAAGTGAGCCTCCAAGCTCATTCCGGAGAGCGGGATCAGATGGTCCAGCAAGCTTTGGCAAGGACTGGTTTGGAGGATACAACTCTCCAGGGATTGACAAGCCCCGCGAACGAAGATGTTTTGGCGGATATTCAGAAAACCATTAAATTGGTTCGAGAATCACAACTTGATGCTGCCTCAGCGGCTCAAGTCATGCGTCCTCAACTGGCTTGGAAAAAAGAAGGTTTTGCCAAAACCGGGAACGTCATGAAACGTGGTTATGTAGACCCTTCGGTGACTTCTGTAAGCCTTCTGGGAGGCTGGTTGTGGAGTTATGGGAATGAATCGGACATCCTTCGCGGAGACCGGTGGAGCAGTGAACCGACCAAAACCCTACAAGTCTCAGTGGGATTGACCCTGATCGATTTCAGCCGGATCTTCGGAACTCACCGGGCACAAAAAGAGTTTGCCGCACAGGAAGCCAAGGCCTATGAACAGGGGCAGGGAGAACGTTTGGATTTTGAATCCTTCAGGAGATGGCTTGATGTGCAGACAAAAATGTCCTTATTTGAAAAAGCCCAAGCAGACCTGGTTTCGCGTCAGCAAACCTATGCGAATTTAGTGGAAAAAAGCAAGCAAAGAGAGCAAGCATTGCAGTTGAGCGAAGCTGAAAGACAGGAATTCGGTTCGGATATGGATTGGCCGACCGAAAACGAAGTCCGTACCGCGGCGCTTGGGGTTTTAGAGGCACAGAATGCGGTTAAATTTGCTCGAAAGTCTCTCTTGGAATCTGCGCATGATTTCCGGGCCGTCTACCGTATTCAAGGGCAGGAATCCATTTTTGAACGCTTCAGCAAAGCGCTTGCCGATTCCCAAGCTTCAGGGCAAGAGGTTATGCCTTCTCGTTTAAGTGAAGCTTTGAAAGCGGTTGATTTGTCTTTGGCCGATGTCCCAGTAGACCAAGCTGAGACGGCACGCGAAACTCTTTATGCAAAAGTCCGAAAAGCAGAAGTGGGCGATAAAATTAAAGTCTACTATACCGTTGATGGCCCGAACGAGTTCGAATATGACGGTTTCCGTGAAGAAGGGGCAAAGATCCGCAGATCTGTTGAAGTGCGAGTGACAGTAGCACTTAAAGAATTGGTGGAGCAGCTCGATGCGAAAGCCTTCAAACCTCAAGAGCCCAGGGATCTGCTCTTACCCTATAACATTGTGGATGGAAATGGAGTTGTGACCTCTGTGGGTGAAGGGGTTTTAAAACATATGGACACGGAGATCGATGAAACGATCGGAGCTCTGGCACGCATCCAAAGATCCTTGGGGAAGAAAGAATCCGAAAAAGCGGCTCAGATCCAAACGGTGATCGACCATCTGGAAGAGGCGAGCCGGTCTTTTGCCGAAGCGCTTGATAATACCGATCCCACGCAATCGGTAAAGACGCGAGTTGTTACTGAAGGTATCCGAAAGCTTTTGCAAGCGGAAAACGCATTTTTGCTAAGTGGTTATTTTGAGGAAGCGGATGTCGCGAAGCTTCACGATCGTTTCTATGCACTTCAGACGATCCTTCAGGATATTTCTGCAGTTCCGGATCAAAAAGAAGCTGTTCAGAAGCATGCGGCCGCGTGGAAAGCCAAACTTCGGATCGAAGATATCAACCAGGGACATTACAATTTTGGCGTGACCGCGGAGTTTAATATTCTGGAAGGGAAGATCGGTATTCTTCCGGCGTGGGAATTCATTCCTTATTCTCTTGGGAAGATCTTTGGTTGGGGCGAAGAGATCCCTCTGGCCGGGATCGCGTTCAAAGGGGCAGCGGCTCTTACGGGGACCGACTTAAGCCCTGAGGAAAGAGCAAAACTCAACTTTCAGATCGCTGCCAAAAAGAACGCGATGGAAGCGAATTATCTTTTATTCAAAGCGCAGAACGAGTCTTCATCGTTGCTCTCAGATTATTCCTGGCTTGTCTATGAACACGGATTGTTGGAAGGTCTCGCCGCAAAGATCCAGAGACTCGAGGAATTGCAGACGAACATGGCAAAAGGAAGATCAGCAAAATATCAGAGTCTGATCGGAAAAGGCCTTTTAGGTGCACCGAATGATATTGAAAATTATCTTTACAAAGCCCGTGAGGTAAGCAAAAAACAGGATGCGAACCAGCAGCACCTTCAGAATGTCCGTATGCAGCTCTTGCAAGCGGGTCTTCCGGCAGAAACCTTGGAAGCGGTAACTCGAGGGGTTGGGGCTGTTGTCCAGGAAGAAATGGCAAAACTTCCCCCAGAAACTCCGGAAGAAGCTGCGCAAAAGACAGTGTGGGTTCAAATGCAGGAACTTGACCGCCAGGTCAAGCAGATGGAAGCAAAGCTGGATCATCGCCTCTTTGATCAGATCGACACACAAGGCTTGATCCCAAGGATTGAGGATGTTACGGGTCATGATTTTTCGGATTATACGGACCAATGGGCGTATATCCCGCTAGAGGGGGATCAAAGCTCCGCAGGGACCGTCAAGATCACTCTTCATATCGGAGCAGCGCTTTTTGGGGTCGATACCAAAGCCCTTGAAATCGAAGGGGAGCAGATCGATCTTGAGATCCAGAGGGAAATTGCAAGACAGAAGAGGGGATTGATCGAGCTGGCGATCCGCTATCAGGCGCAAAAGGCCCTTCTTGAAACATTCACTCCGGACCAACAAACCCAGGCTAAATATTTTGCTTCGATCGCATCCGCTTTAAGGACCAGCGTTGAGGTCACGGAGGCGAAGAAGCTTTTTGTGGAAGAAAAAGGCGCCAGGGTCGACCTTGACTTCGTGGAATCCCAGTTGGCGATGAACGCTGCGTTCGCAGGGCTTTCGGAACGTTTAGGCCGCCGTGTTGAAGTGACGCTGGATTTTGATCCGATGGTCTTTGATCCCGCTTCAGGTGTTTTGCAGAATTATTTGGATCAGATCCAGGTGCCGGGTAATGCCATTGACGAAGGGATCCAAGACTCTGCGGCAGTGAGCCTTTATACGAAAAAGATCGAAGGTTTTAAAAATGATGCCCGGAGAACCCTTACGAGCTGGATGAATCTTTGGTCCAAGATCGGGTTGGATGGTAAGACGTTGGTGATCGGATTCACTGAAGATTTCTGGGGGTCCGGACGTTGGCATGATTTTAAGATCGCGCGCCTTTCCGCCGAACAAGCCAAGATCGGACGCGAACAGGCGGAACGGGATGCGAAATATGAGATTGAGAGAGCCGTACGGGATGTTCAGCATACCGGCCGTATGGTCCAGCTCTATGCCGATGTGGCGACGGCGCTTGCCGAACGGTTTGATCTGACGCTTCAGGAATTGGCTGAGCAAAATCAGGGTCTTGATAAAGGCGGACAGACCTATCTTGATCTTTTGAACAACCGCCAGAAGGACTATCTCTTTGCTGTTTATGCCCATGCGAATGCGCGTGCCCAACTGGCGGCGATTTTAGAAGAATACGGTGTGAAGCCCGAGCAAGTCGGGATTGACGGAAAAATGTCCACGAGTCTTGCGGACCAATTCCAATCTATCTTGCGAGTGGGGACGCAATCCACAGAGGCTTTTGGTAAAGATCAAAAGGGTGTCGGAGAAAAACCTGAGGAAAGAGCTCTGGAAACGGAGTTCCCGGATATTCGCGATTTTACCCGCAAGCCGGTCAGTTATCGGGTCTCTCAATATCCGGTCCTGAATCCGGCAGGACAGGCTCTTTATGAGATTTATCTTAAGGATGCCAATCTAGATCCGGAAGAGCAGGCCTATGTGACGAATCTTTTCGCGAATATCCTCGGAGGTTATGCGGATGTTAACCGCCTTTCCGGGGTTTTAGGGGCAGATCTCGAAGCGCGCTGGGTAAATCCGCTGCTTGATGTGATCCGTACCGGGAAAAAGGAAGGCATTTTTGAGGCATTGAAGCCGGGCAGTTATTTCAAAACCCCATGGATCTCCACGATGCTTGACTCCCAGGCATCGGAACTCTATGAAGCGGCTCGGGCCGGGGGGTTCAGTCTCGAAGAGGTTGCTTTTGCCAATACCTTTGCCCGTATGATGGAGATCCTGATCGATAATCCGAGTGTCCGGAAAGATTTTGGCCTAGAGACCGATCAGCAAGTCCAGGAATTTGTCAAAAAAGTTTTTATACAATTGCCGGTCGCTAAACAGATCCTTGATACCCGAGAACGTTCTTTTGTGGCTCCGACGGGAGAAAAAGCACGGCCCTATTCGGTCGACGATTCCAAAGAGTTCGGCAAGATGCTTATGACCGCCATCTATATGGTCAATGAAAAGGATGCAAAAAATCCGCAAGACCTTTTGGCGGATACCCCTCAAGCCCGGGAGCACTGGAAAGTCATTGAAGATAATGCGCCAAGCCTTGAAATGAACAATTTGATGGCGCGTATTGAGTTCTACCATATCCCGCAGGACGTGATCGACCGTGGGTACTGGCCCGAACGGGATGAGCAAGGGAATGTCAAGCCTACAGGAGCCATCGTGGCTTTTGAAAGACTGCTTGGCCGTAAACCGGAAATCGGTGCGGTTCGCGACCATTCGACGGTTCTATCGCTTCTTGAGCTTCAGTATCGCATGGGAGTTTCTCCGGAAAGTTTTGTGATCTTAATGGACGCTGTGGGGCAGTTAACGGATGAGATCGTTAAGGCCTTTGGCGAAATGACCCCTGAGCAGATCTTGAAAATGCCTGGCACTTATTCGTATTGGACGGAACAATATTTGCTGGATCAGGTTGAGAAGGGGAATGGAAATAAGACCTTATCCGAAATTGAAAGAACGGCATTGGATCTGAACACAAAAGCGGCGATTAACAACCTTAAGGAAGGTCTCCGGACCGGGAATGCGATGCCGCTGATGGAAGGGCTTTTGACCGGTAATTTTATCGAGAATATGGCAGAGCGGGAAAGATGGAATGCTTTACCGTTCGGAGAAAAAGTAGGGACCATGCGGTCGGCCGTTCGTATGGGCGGGCAGATCCTGCCAAACTTGAATCAGCTTTTTGAAGGATTGCCCTTGGATCCTCTGGATGCGCATGATCCTAAAGGGGTTGATAGCGGGGCGATCTTGGGTCGTGCGTTGAGGATCGTTTATCCGGCCATTCGGGATGATCTTAATTCGGACGAGATCACGAAATTGAATGAAAGACCGGATGAGGCCAAGACCACCGAAGAAAGACAACTTTTGCAGGAAATGCGGCAGATCCGGGATGCGGTCCTTGAATACCATAAGGCGGTCCAAGGCGATGAAGGGGATTATGTTAAAAAAGTCCAAGCGGACCGCAGAAAGGTCGGGGATTTGTTCGGATCGATCGAGCATTGGGTCGATTATATGCATCAACAAGGCATGTCTCCGGACGAACTGGCGATTGAGTTCAAACAAAAGATCAATATTTATCGGTCCTCTGAAAAATATTGGCGTCATCTTGAAGAAGGCGAACTGAAAACTTTTGTGGATCTTTTGAATGAGATTAAAAATAACCCGCAATATGGAGATACGGGGATCGATCTGAATGATCCGCAGAGCACGGACCTTATTTTCCAGAGCATTGGTTTTGCGGACAAGATCCGCAAAGAAGCCGCTGAAAGTCTTTTGGCCGAGCTCCGGATGAAAGCGCTCGAATCTTGGGAGACAAGGGGAGAGCGGCAGCAATTGATCCAGTATGTTGAAGACGTTATGAGCGAAAGAGCGTCTTTGGATGCTTTTAACTCCGGAACGGAGCGCATGTTAAAACGTCTTCATAGTTTTCGCACCCCGGAGGATCTTGCGGGGATCCAAAAGGATCTGACCCAGTTGACCGTCGATGAAATTTATTGGACAGGGGTTTTTAATGTTCACAAGCACAACGGGGATACCCTTTACAATTCGCAGATCGGCGCTTGGGAAGATTTCCGTGAGCGGAATGGTTTCCCCAAAGAGACGGTCGGGAAATTGATCAAATTTGAAGCGGAAGTTTATAAGCAATTGGAGCAGTTGGGTCAAAAAATCAGCCAAGGGATAAATCGACCGGACTTGATCCAAGTGCTTCCGTTGATGAGCCAGGGCCAGAGGGCCGGATTCGCCTTTCGGATGCATGAAAAAGATGTCAATGATATCGAAGCGATGAACCGTTTCTTTCAGGAAATGTTCAATGATGTGGCTTTTGTGCAGATGACGGTTGCGGAATCTCCCGAGGGCAAATTCCTCGAGTGGCACTTCATGCCGTCCTTTTTACGTGACCTTCGGGAAGGGGATGATAAACCTCTGACGGTCTATCAAAAACAACGTGCGGCTGACCGCTTTGATTCGACTTACCGCGAAAACCTCCTTTTAATGGATCTCGGAGAAGACGGGAACCGTTTGTCATTCCTTTATACCAAATGGCTTCAACAGTTCGGCGAAATGCTTTCTTCAGACCGGATGCAGGAAGTGGCTCAGGATCAGGCTGCATTTGAGCAACAAATGGATGAAAGGGGTTTTGAAGACAGAGTGCAGTCAGCGAAGAATTCGGAACGGATCGAACTGATCAATCGCGTTCACAACGAACTGATCGAGATGTTGGCTCCTTTTGTCATGAAAGAAAATCCAGCCGCTTCAGTTCGTAGCGAGACCGATGAAGACGTTTGGTCTTTAGACCGCTTTTTGATCGCCGGGCTTAACGAATCGGTCCTTAGCGCGGAAGACCTTCGGGCAGTGAAAGATGAGAACAATAGAGTTTTTAATACTCTGCGGCAACTCATGAACAAAGAATTCGCGGATTATGCTCAGGAGTTGGAGGAGACCCATAAGGCAAGGCATGAAGATTATCTTAAGATGTCGGAGCTTGAGAAAGTTCTGAAGATCCAGGAGATCCGGGAAATGGCTAAGAGCAGGTATCAGCTGGATCTGACGCTTACCGAAAGCCGGAGCTTATTTAATGAGATGGTCAAGCAGGGCTACAGCCTTGATTGGATGCTGGAACGCGAAGCTATTGGGGAGCAAGTTGAGTCGGTTTTCCGTGAGGCTCTGGGGATCACAGGTCCGCTTTCGAAGATCCAGGAGCAGGAAGCCGAAGGCATTGCATTTGATATTACGAAACAACTGGAGTTTTTAGATCTTCAAGATGCAGATGCGACGAAGGCGATCCTGATCGGAGAGGGTGGGCGGAGCGGTCTCCAAAAACATATTTTAGCCTATATCGATCAACGGCTTGCCGAACCGGATTTTCCTCAAAGCGCAAAAGACCGTTTGACCGCGTTACGCGAAAAGATCTCCGAGGTGGATCCCCAACAGTTTAAAGCGATCTATATCGATCTTAAATTAGACGGCTGGCGCCAAGGGTTGCGATTGGGAGATCATATCCGGAAAGAGTATGAACGTGTCGGGGTAACTTTAAAGCCTGAAAGAATGTTCCTGTTAGGGAACAACGCCTTTATGAACGGGATCACTGCCGAAAAGATCACACAGTGGATGGATGCTGTCACTGAAGTCAAGGCCAAGATGGAAGCGCAGGGGATTCCAGTTGATCGTATACTTTTGCAAAAGATCATGTTCATGGTTGATGGCTGGTACGACCTGGGTATTGCAGAAAATCC